>JBKPBV010000209.1:0-10545 GCA_046727055.1 Actinomycetota bacterium
GGCTTGGGCTATCAAGAGGTCGGCGTCGACCTTAAGGACGGCTACGTAGGAGTCAGCGAGCGACTTGAGACATCGGTGACCGGTGTGTACGCGGTGGGTGATCTGGTGCGTGGCCCGCAGCTCGCGCATCGGGGCTTCGCTCAGGGCATCTTCGTCGCCGAGGAAATTGCTTACCGAAGCGGTGCCCTCAATGAAGGCCCGACCCCCGTTGCCGATGTGGACGTGCCACGCGTAACATACTGCGACCCCGAGATCGCCTCCGTAGGACTCACAGAAGATGAGGCGCGGGCCCGCTTTGGTGATGTGGAAACGACCCGTTATGACCTCGCCGGGAATGGCAAGTCGCAGATCCTCAAGACTCGCGGCTTCGTGAAGTTGGTCCGACGGCCGAGTGGTCCGGTGGTGGGCGTCCACATGATCGGTTCCCGGGTGAGCGAACTTGTCAGTGAGGCCCAGTTGATCACCAACTGGGACGCATTCCCGGAAGACCTCGCGGGCTTGATCCATGCCCATCCGACGCAGAGCGAGGCACTCGGAGAAGCACACCTCGCTCTCGCTGGAAAGCCCCTGCACGCACACGGCTGACTCGGGAGATCAAGCGGGACGCCGTAGGCCCAATCGGAGCCTGTTAAGACCAGTAGCCGCGGTGGCCCGACGGCGAGCCGCTGAGGCTAGGCTGTGGCCCACCGGCACCGAGGAGGCCCGACCGAGTTCCGCCGAGCCACCACAAGCGACACCCAGGACGAACCGCGCACCAGCACCCTATAAGGAGTCCGCAGCACCATGTCCACCTCTGTAACCCTCCCAGCCCTCGGTGAGAGTGTCACTGAAGGAACAGTCAGCCGGTGGCTCAAGCAGGTCGGTGACACCGTCGAAGCCGACGAACCGCTACTCGAAGTGTCGACAGACAAGGTTGATACTGAGATCCCCTCCCCGACCTCCGGGGTGTTGTTGGAGATCAAGGCGCAGGAGGACGAGACCGTCGAGATCGGCGCGGTGCTCGCCGTGATTGGTGAGCCGGGCGATGCCGACGGTGCGACGCCGCCGGAAGCTCCGGCTCCGGCGGAGGAGACAGCCGAAGCACCAGCCGAAGAGGTCCCCCAAGAGACACCCCCGGAGACGGCGGCGGCGCCCGAGGCGCCCGTAGAGTCCACCGAAGCCGAGCCTGAGCCTGTTGCTGCGGCTCCCAGCGCGGGTGCGGAGGGCTCGGCTGGCGCCACCGAAGTGACGCTGCCCGGGTTGGGCGAGAGTGTCAGCGAGGGCACGGTAAGTCGCTGGCTCAAGCAAGTCGGCGAGTCGATCGACGCGGACGAGCCCTTACTGGAGGTCTCCACCGACAAGGTCGACACCGAAATCCCATCGCCGGCCTCAGGGACCTTGCTTGAGATTCGCGTCCAGGAAGACGAGACGGTGGAGGTTGGTGCCGTCCTGGCGGTCATCGGCGAAGCCGGAGCCGCGGCCGCAACAGCAGCACCCGAAATTCCGCCCCAGCCCGAGGCTGCGCCGCAAGCCGCACCCGAGCCCGCGCCAGAACCCCGACCGGAGCCAGAAACAGCGCGTGAGCCCCAACCTGAACCAGCACAGGCTGAACCAGCACAGCCTGAGCCAGCAGAGCCTGAGCCAGCAGAGCCTGAACCAGCACAGCCCACACCAGCTGAGCCCAAATCAGCTGAGCCCAAGGTCGTGGCAGCCGCCGGGAAGGAAGAATCGCGGCCAGAACATAACGGTCTACCGGGCGCTGCTGGTGCCCCGACGCGCGCAGTCGCCGATTCCGACACGACTTATGTGACACCTCTCGTGCGCAAGCTGGCCAAGGAGCACGGTATCGATCTCGCCTCACTCAACGGAACCGGGGTCGGCGGCCGGATCCGCAAGCAGGACGTGCTGGCCGCCGCAGAGGCCGCCAAACAGGCGGCTGCCGCCCCGGCACCACAGGCTCCGGCGGAGCCAGCCGCCGCGGCGGCTCCGGCCGCGCCAACGCCAGTCACCGGGGTCAGCACGCTGCGTGGCACCACGGAAAAGATGACGCGGCTACGCCAGACGATCGCAAGGCGCATGGTCGAGTCCCTGCAGGTCGCGGCCCAGCTGACCGCGACAGTCGAGGTGGATATGACAGCCATCTCGGGCATCCGCGCCAAGGTCAAGGACGACTTCAAGCAGCGCGAGGGCGCGACACTGTCCTACCTGCCGTTCATCGCAAAGGCTGCTGTCGAGGCGCTGAAGGCCCATCCGAAGCTGAACGCGACGATCGATACCGAGGAGAAAACCATCACCTACCCGGATGCCGAGCACCTCGGCATTGCTGTGCAGACGGAGAGGGGTCTGCTGGTTCCGGTGATCAAGGATGCCGGTGATTTGAGCATTTCGGGGTTGGCCAAGCGGATCGCGGACTTGGCGGCGCGCACGCGGCAGAACAAGGTCACACCCGACGAGCTGACCGGCGGCACATTCACGATCACCAACTACGGATCCGCCGGGACTTTGATGGATACTCCGATCATCAACCAGCCTCAGGTAGCGATCCTTGGAACAGGCGCGCTGGTAAAGCGGCCGGTGGTGATCTTCGATCCGCGCCTGGGCCAGGTCATCGCCATCCGCGACATGATGTACCTATCGCTGTCCTACGACCACCGGCTGATCGACGGCGCCGAAGCGGCCCAGTTCCTTAGCACGCTCAAAGCCCGGCTCGAGGAGGGCGACTTCGGAGCCGAGTTCGGACTCTAGAAACAGATAACTACCCTGCTCGGCGAGTGTCGGAGGCGTGTGTGGGGGTTGGAGGAGAGATGAGCGCAAGGCCCTACGGTCAAAGGAGAGGCTCTAGCGCATTGCGATCGCCTTGCGCGAAGAGCGACGACGGCACCAGCTCTGACGCGATGTGCGCGAGCCGAGCCCAAAGAATACCGAGCTCGTGAAGGTCGTCATCGTCGGTGCCACCGGAAACGTCGGGACGAGTGTTGTCGAGGCGCTCGCCGCAGACCCCGCCGTTACGGAGATCGTCGGCGTGGCCCGCCGGACCCCGTCGTCGTGGCGGCCGGCGAAGACCCGGTTCGAAGCGGCCGACGTCCGGTCCTCAGAGCTGGCGCAACATCTACGGGGTGCTGATGCCGTGGTGCTACTGACGTGGGCGTTCCAGCCGACGCACCAGCCTTTGACTACGTGGGACATCAATGTGCTCGGCAGCATGAACGTTTTGCAGGCGGCGGCCGATGCGGGCGTCGGGACTGTCGTCTATGCGTCGTCACTCGCCGCTTACTCACCAGGAGCTGGCAGGCACGTGGACGAAAGCTGGCCGACACACAGCGTGCCGACGGCGGCCTACGGCCGGGAGAAGGCTTACCTGGAGCGCTATCTCGACGCCTACGAGCTGAGGCACCCGGATATTCGGGTCGTGCGGATGCGTACCTGCTTCATATTCAAGCGGTCGTCGGCCAGTGAACAGCGGCGGATCTTCGCGGGTCCGCTTGTCCCGCGGGCTTTGCTCCGTCCAGGCCGCCTGCCGGTCGTCCCGTTCCCCGCCGGCCTACGGTTCCAAGCCATGCACGGCGACGACGCTGGCGAGGCGTACCGGCTGGCCCTGCTGAGCGATGCCCGCGGCGCTTACAACGTCGCTGCAGATCCGATCATCGACAGGGAAGCGTTCGGCAAACTGCTGGAAGCCCGGGCCGTGCAGGTGCCGAAGCAGGCCGTCTCGGCCGCGATGGCAGGCGCGTGGCGGCTGCGACTCATCCCCGCAGACGAGTCGCTGCTCAAGATGTTTGTGTCGCTGCCGACGCTGGACGCCAGTCGGATTCGCGCGGACCTGGGCTGGCAGCCGCGACGTTCGGGAGCCGACGCACTGCGCGAGGTCATGGAGGCGATGGCTGAGGGCGCAGGTGGCCCCACCCCGCCGCTCGACGCCACCGACCATCAGTCACGACGCTCCTCGGAATGATCACGTACGCCTCAGCGGTACGACATTAGACTCGGCGCCATGGCACTGGCCTTCCTCGATCTCGGACTGGGTAGCGAGCACGCCGACTACCAGGCGACGTGGGATCTGCAGCGTGCCGTCCACGCCGAGGTATCGGACGGCATCCGACCCGACACGGTGCTGCTCCTCGAGCACGCCAGCGTCTACACCGCCGGCAAGCGAACCGAGCCCGACGAACGCCCTCTCGATGGCACGCCGGTGATCGACGTCGACCGTGGCGGCAAGATCACTTGGCATGGGCCGGGTCAGCTTGTGGGATACCCGATCATCCGGCTACCTGAGTCGGTCGGCGTCGTGGACTACGTGCGACGGCTGGAAGAGGCCATGATCACCATGCTGGCCGAGTACGGCCTCAACACCGGCCGGATCCGTGGCCGCTCTGGCGTCTGGCTGGCCGCAGATGACCATCAGGTCGAACGCAAGATCGCCGCTATCGGCGTCCGGGTCGCGGCTGGCACCACGATGCATGGCTTTGCGCTCAACGTCGATCCCGATCTTCGCTCGTTCGACAGGATCATCCCGTGTGGGTTGACCGGTGTAGGCGTATCCTCCATGACCGCCGAACTCCGCCGGCCCCTCACAGTGACCGAAGTCGCGCAGGCGCTGCGTCCCCATCTGCAGCACTACCTGGCCTTTGAGGAGTACGTCCAGTCGCCGGACGTCGGCTCGGCACCGGACACGACCCCGCGCAGGGTTGCAGTTGGCGCGGCCTGACCCGCTCAGGTCGGCCGCCGGGGGTCGTCGGCGCGCCGTCGTGGCGCCACCAACCGTCGACTATGCCGTCGAGGCGTACAGCCTGCGCAAGGTGTACCGCACTCGTAACGGCAAACAAGCCGCTGTCGATGGGCTAGACCTGCGGGTGCCAGTTGGCGGCATCCACGGCTTCCTTGGTCCCAACGGCTCCGGCAAGACGACAACGATCAGGATGCTGCTAGGGCTGATCGCCGCGGACTACGGCCACATCCGAATCTTCGATCGCGAGGTGCCGCTGGCCATCAATCAGGTGATCGATCGGGTGGGTGCCATCGTCGAGCAGCCCAGGTTCTTCCCGTCGTTCTCCGGGCAACAGAACCTTAGGATGCTCGCCCGCGCAATCGGTGTACCCAGGCGCCGGGTCGAGGCAGTGCTTGAGGAAGTGGGATTGGCGCGACGCCGCAGAGACAAGTTCCGCAGCTACTCGCTCGGGATGAAACAGCGCCTGGCGATAGCCGCGACGCTACTCAAGGACCCTGACCTGGTGATCTTTGACGAGCCGACCAACGGCCTCGATCCTGCGGGCATTCGTGAGATTCGGACCATGATGCTAAACCTGGCCCGCCGCGGAAAGACCGTGCTCTTATCCAGCCACATCCTCAGCGAAGTGCAGCAGCTCGCCGACACGGTCACCATAATCGGCCGTGGCCGGCTGCTCGCCGAGGGCAGAGTCAGTGACATCCTGGCCGGGGATTTGCAGGTGTCGGCGCGAGTCGGAGTCTCTGACCATCTGCGAGCCGCCGAGGTGCTCATGACCTCAGGCTTCGCAGTGGAGCCGCTACCCGGCCGCCTTCTCCAAGTCAGCCTCACCAATCACAAGCTCGACCTGGCTGTGATCACCCGGCTGCTGGCCGATCAAGGCCTGTACGTCTCTGAGCTCACTCCTATCCGTCCAGACCTCGAATCGGTGTTCTTGAATCTGACCACCAGTGATCATCTGGAAGCCACGCCACTCCGACGCCGGGAGCCGCAGCAACGCCGACCGCATGGTCGCCAACGCCGGCCGGAACGGCAGCCGCAACCACGCCCCAAACGGCAGCGCCAGCCAGAACTTCCCGATTGGAGTGGACGCCCGTGACGCGGCTCGTCTGGGCGGAGGTCACACGGCTCCTCAGCCGGCGGCTCACCGGGATCGCCTTGATCATCCTGCTCCTCGGACTCGGCGGTTCCCAGCTGATCGTCAACGATTCCCTTTCACCCCTGACCGGTGAACAACTCGCCGCTGCCGAGCGCGCATACCAGCAAGCGCACCAGGACTGGGTGGACAATCATGAGAAGTACGAGCGGGACTGCCGCGACACTGGGGCCACATCATCCGAATGCGTCATCACTGAGCCAACACTGGCCGACTTCGGCGTAGATCCCGTCCCGTTCAAGGAAGCTACGAAGACAGCGCTCGAGCTGTCGACCGTCCTAGTCGCGTTTGTCACATTCTTGGTTGCCGCGAGTTATATCGGCGCCGAATACAGCTCCGGCTCGATTTCGAACTGGCTGACCTTCGTCCCAAGGCGCGGCCGCGTCTTCTGGTCGAAACTGATCACTCTGATCGGGTTCGCTGCTCTGCTCGGCGCACTCAGTGCCACTGTCGTGCTGACGGCCGCGCTTGCCATCGCCCGGTTATACGGCTCCCGCATCGAGTCATTGCGAGAGCTTGCCGAACTGGGAGCGCGCAGCATCCTGGCCGTGATTGGGCTGACGGTGCTTGGCTTCTGCCTCGGTGTGCTGACCCGGCACACAGCAGCCGCCATCGGCGTTCTGGTTGCCTCCGCCGTTGTCTGGTCTGTCCGAACCGGGCCCTTGAACTCGGTGGCCTGGGCCCAACGCGTCACACGGTGGACTCCTGAAGGGAACATGGCAGCCATCGTCGAGCGGGGCTACACGTACTATGTGCCGATTGAGAAGGTGACGCCGGACGGAGTGCACCTTGAAT
This sequence comes from Actinomycetota bacterium, assembly GCA_046727055.1. Taxonomy (GTDB): domain Bacteria; phylum Actinomycetota; class Actinomycetes; order Propionibacteriales; family Propionibacteriaceae; genus Microlunatus. Next base: position 6,654 of record JBKPBV010000209.1, read on the forward strand.
TCATCGAGCACGCTGTGAGCTTCACCCACGGTCTGGTTTACTGGTCGATTTTCCTCGCGCTGATCGTCGCGTGCTCGCTGCTGATCTTCCGCCGTCGCGACATCATATAAACCGGAGCAAATAAACAGCGCACATCGCGCACTTCGGCGTGCTGAGGAGGAGGGAGGGGACATGCCTTTCGTCCCCGAGCGACGACGAAGTAGGCGCCTTCCAAAGCGCGATCCGCGCTGAGCGAGCGAAGCAATTAGCGCAGTAGGCTGACCAGGTGACCATCGCCGCCGAAGGCCGCAGGCTGCTCCGCCTGGAGGTTCGCAATGCGAGCACGCCGGTGGAGAAAAAGCCGCCGTGGATCAAGACGACAGCGCGGCTGGGGCCGGAGTATCGCGAGCTTCACGAGCTGGTGAAGAGCCAGGGGTTGCACACAGTCTGCCAGGAAGCCGGCTGTCCGAACATCTTCGAATGTTGGGAAGACCGGGAGGCCACCTTCCTTATCGGTGGCGATGTCTGCACCCGGCGCTGCGACTTCTGTCAGATCGACACCGGCAAACCGGCGAGTTTCGATACCGCAGAGCCGGTCCGCGTTGCCGAGTCGGTGCGCACGATGGGCCTTCGCTACGCGACTGTCACCGGCGTCTGTCGCGATGATCTCCCCGATGAAGGCGCCTGGCTCTATTCCGAGACGATCCGCAAAATTCATGAGCTCAATCCCGGCACAGGCGTTGAGATGCTGGCACCCGACTTCTCTGGCAACCTCGACTTCTTGAACCAGGTGTTCGAGACCGAGCCTGAGGTCTTCGCACACAATGTGGAGACCGTCCCACGCATATTCCGGCGGATCCGCCCGGGCTTCCGCTACGAGCGCTCCCTCGACGTCCTACGGGCTTCACGGGTGGCCGGGCTGGTCACCAAGTCCAACCTGATCCTCGGCATGGGTGAGACGCGTCCAGAGATCAGTGAGGCCTTGCTGGACTTGTACGACGCCGGCGCCGAAATTGTCACCATCACTCAGTACCTGCGGCCATCGCCCCGGCATCATCCCGTCGAGCGCTGGGTCAAGCCTGAGGAGTTTGTCGAGCTCGCTGACGAGGCAACAGCCATCGGATTCGCTGGCGTGATGAGCGGACCCCTCGTACGCTCCTCCTATCGTGCCGGTCGGCTGTATCGCCAGGCACTCCAAAACCGCCAAGCCTTGCCAGTGCGCGCTTCGGTGGTCTAGGACGGCGGCAGGCAGTATCGAGAACTGAAAGTGAGTGGCAATGGCTGACGCGGGGGCCAAGAACGCTAAGGGCAGTGGCAGGGACCCCAGAGCTGCGGCGAAGGACCCGAAGGCGGCGGCCAAGGATGCCAAAGCTCAAGCCAAGGCCGCAAAAAAGGCAGAAAAGGCTCGAAGGAAGGCGAGTAACGACCCGAAAGACATGGGCCGGATTCGGCAGCTCATTCGGGCCTACCACGTCACCCATGAGTACGATCGGGCGCTTCCCTACCTGATGCTCGGCGCCTTACTGCTGCCTATCGCGATCAGCATCGTGATTGGTGTGATGTGGGGCTATGCCTTCAACATGATCTTCGCCGGCGTCATGACCGGCATCCTGGCCGCGATGTTCATGCTCGTTCGCCGGGCAAAGCGGGCCACCTTCAAGCGGTACGCGGGGAAGACCGGCTCCGCCGAGGTCGCTCTGCAAATGCTGCCCAAGAAGTGGGTCTCTGCGCCGGCCATCGCCGCCAATCGCTATCAGGATGTCGTGCATCGCACACTTGGCCCGGGTGGGCTGATACTCATCGGCGAGGGTGATGCCGGCCGGGTGCGCCAGCTACTTGCGAGCGAAGTGAAGAAGCACGAGCGGGTCGCGTACGGGGTCACCGTAACGACGGTGATCATGGGCGACAAAGCGGGCCAGGGCCAGGTGCCGCTGGACAAGCTCGCCGATCACATTCGCAAGCGGCCCAAGGTGCTGCAGCCCCACCAGATCACTGATATCAGGCAGCGGCTACGGGCACTTGACGCCCTCCGCCCGCCGGTGCCAGTCCCCAAGGGACCGATGCCAACTAGCCCTCGCCAGCTGAAGGGTGTCCGCCAGGCGATGCGCGGACGCTGACTAGAGGTCATCTCGTCGCGCGCCGAGAGGGTGCCCGCGCGCCTGATTGACCAATGGGCGTTTCGCGAAGAGTGACGACGACCCCAGCTTCTGGGGGCCACCCGCGCGAGCAGGGCTAATTTAGCGACATGGAGACTGCGTTGCAGCAGCTCATCGCGACCTTGGGTGATGTGGTGCGAACCGATTCCGTCACGTGCGAGAACTACCGCTTCGACTGGTCCCGCGATGCGGCGGCCGGACTGCCCATGGCGGTCGTTCGCCCCAACGCCGCAGCTGAGGTTCAAGCCGCCGTCCGATGGGCAGCTCAACATCGGGTACCCGTAGTGCCCCGCGGGGCGGGCAGTGGGCTCTCCGGTGGATCCTCGGCGGTGGCCGGTGGCATCGTTCTGAGCCTGGACCGGATGCGTTCGATCGAGATCGATGTCGCAGCTAGAGTTGCGGTCGTCGAGCCAGGCGCCTTCAATGCCGACGTCAAAGTGGCAGCAGCTCACCATGGTCTCTGGTATCCACCGGACCCATCGTCGTACGAGATCTGCTCGATCGGCGGCAACATCGCGACCAATGCCGGCGGCCTGTGTTGTGTGAAGTACGGCGTAACGACCGACTACGTACTCGGGCTCGATGTGGTCCTCGCCGACGGAACCCTGATCACTCTCGGTGGCAAGCGGATCAAGGACGTGGCCGGCCTGTCGCTACTCAAACTCTTCGTCGGCAGCGAAGGCAGCCTCGGCATCATTACCAGCGCCATCCTTCGGCTGATCCCGGCGCAGGGATCGCGCTCGACCCTGGTCGCGTACTTCCCCACCGTGCAGGCGGCCGCCGATACGGTCGTAGCGATCGGCAGGACACTGCGCGCCTCGATGATGGAGCTGATGGATCAGACCTCGATCAATGCAGTCGAGGACTACCGCTCCATGGGACTCGATCGCTCCGCTGGTGCGATGCTCATCGCCCAGTCCGATGCCCCGGGCCCCGCGTGTGCAGCAGAGATCGAATTCATGGAGGTTGCATGTAACACCAGTGGCGCCAAGGAAGTCTTCGTCACCAACGACCCGGACGAGGGCGAACTCTTCGTGGCGGGCCGCCGCGCAGCATTTCCCGCGATCGAAGCCCGGGGCTCCATCCTGCTCGAAGATGTGGGCGCACCCGTACCGCAGCTGCCTCAACTGTTGTCAGGCATCACTGCGGTAGCGGAGCGGTACTCGCTCGAGATACCAGTGGTCGCCCACGCCGGGGATGGAAACACGCACCCGATCATCGTCTTCGATCGAGGAGATCCGGAGGCACAGGATCGCGCATACCTCGCCTTCAACGAGATCATGCAGCTAGCGATCCAGCTCGGCGGCACCATCACCGGTGAGCATGGAGTTGGCCGAGCCAAGAAGGCCGCTCTGCCTGCTCAGCTCGGCCCTGACGTGATGGCTCTCTCACACAGGATCAAGGACGCGCTCGACCCGCTGGGGATCCTCAATCCCGGCGCCATTCTGTAGTCGCTCGACGTCCGGTGGAATCCGGATGATCAACGGCGGGTTACATCGGGGCCCCGGGTCGAGCGATCGATAGGCTGGGCGGATGTCGATCCGGACGCCGGATCAGCGAGTCCGCGTCTTCGTGAGCTCGACCATGCAGGAGCTGGCGGCAGAGCGGCAGGCGGTACGAGCGGCAATTGAGAGCGTCCGCCTGACGCCGGTCATTTTCGAGCTGGGTGCGCGGCCGCATCCGCCGCGTGCCCTATACCGCGCCTACTTGGAGCAGAGCGACGTCTTCGTCGGCCTGTACTGGGAGAGCTACGGGTG
>JBKPBV010000210.1:0-17081 GCA_046727055.1 Actinomycetota bacterium
ATATACCCCTGACGGGTCGGGGTATATCCCTATAAGGCATAGGTGTCCTGAAGGGGACTCGAACAATTGTTTATGCATTGCAACGCCCGAAACTGCACGGCGGCGCGATCGAAGTGATGGTGCGGGGCGAGGGGACGCCGCTCGGCCAGCTGGTCGATGCTGCGCTGGTTGCTGAACCTCGGCATACAGGGACGATGTCCAGATGACCAGTCTGGGCCACACCACCCGCGTCCATCGACGCGCTCGCGCGTCGGTGGCCAGCTACTCACGTGGCAGCGTCGAGGTTCAAATGTCGCGGCTCCGGATTCCGCGTTGCTCGAGGTCAGCCAGGACATCGCGCATGTACGCAAGCGCGCGGCGGTCGTCGAGGTGGTACCCGCCCGGCTGGGGAGGTTTCGGTAGGTTCGCAGCGTTGGTGGTTACCTTGCGAGCGGCGTCGGCGACCAGAGTTCTCGACGCGAGCGCACCGAAGTCGTTGATCGTCTCGAGGTAGCCAAGCATGTGTGCGGCCTCGGCGAGACGATCGATAGCCGCCATCATGTTGACGAACTCGATGCACACGACACTTGCGGCGATAAGGTTGCCGGTCTCGATCAAGTCGTCTATATAGAGGCGAAGAATCTGGAACGCACGTGCTCGCTGGCCGTGCTGGAACGCGGACCGTGCTTCGAGGAGCTTGTTGGCCGAGAGGGTCCGGTCGGGGATTTCGACATCGGCAGCTTCGTCGAAGAACTTGTCGGCTGCTGCATGCCTGCCCTGAAATGAGGCACTGTAGCCGAGAGTCTGCAGCGTCCAGTGCAGGAGCGTCGGCGGACCGTGCGCGCGATATCGATCGGCCAGTTCCGAGATGGACGCGTCTACCTCTTGGAAACGCCCGATGCCCAGCAGCGATCCGGCCGCCATCGCCTGGATGAACGCTGCCAGATAGTCATCGCCTTGCGTGCTCAGTTGCGCAACAGCGCCGGGGAGGCACTGCCGCAACGCCTCGCCCTCGCCGGAAAGGTACGCGCGCGCGTAGCGGACCAGTGGGCGATCCGGCTGACCGCACCGGCGCACGAGACGCTCATACCCAGCGTGGTCCCCATTTTGTTGGTAACGCTCGGCGATCCAGATAAGCCAGAAGCCGAGCACGTCTTCGGCTGGCGTCGGCGTCAGGGCTAGGATCCGCTCGGCCCAGTCCGCGATCTCGTGCCGACCACGCAGGGCGATCTCCGTCGCGACCGGACGGATCAGCGCATCGGCCAGCGCGGCGTCGCGGGTTGAGCACGCCCGGTCGACAGCGGAGCGCAGGTTAGGCCACAGCTCGGCGAGACGAGCGACACCCTCGATCTCGCCGGCTCCAATGAGAAGCCGGTGAATGTCGGTGACGCAGTCGAGGCACCAGGACGCATGGCGTTCGACCAGCCGGTCAGCGTGCCCACGCTCGCGCAGATGTTCGGCCGCGAATTGGCGCACGGTCTCCAGCAGCCGGAACCGCTGGCCGAACGGGCTCACCTCGGCGATCAGCATCGACCGCTCCACCAAAGCGCCCAACAAGACGTCAACAGCGGCGACGTCGAGCACCGCGTCGGCGACGACGCTCTCGGCCGGGCGAGGTCGAACGGTCCTGCGAAGATCGATAGTCGTGCGAGCATTGTCTGTTCGGGCGGTGTGAGCAGGTCATATGACCATTGGAAGGTCGCCCGGAGGGTCCGATGCCGCTCAGCGTTGCTCCGGCCACCGCCTGTCATGAGGCGGAGGCGGTCGTCGAGCCGCGACACCAGCTCGGGCGGCGCAAGGCTTCTGGTGCGGGCGGCAGCCAGCTCAATGGCAAGTGGGATGCCGTCGAGCCGGCGGCAGATCTCCTCGACGTCGTCGCGATGTGCGTCCAGATCGAAGGCAAGATCCACCGCCAGGGCGCGGGCGTCGAACAGCTCGACCCCAGCTCCCGCGGGATCCAGCGGCCCAACCGCGACGAGTTGCTCGTGGGCGATGTGGAGGCGCTCGCGCGAGGTGGCGAATATCCGTACGTTCGGACAGTCCTCCGCGATGGCCTGGGCGAGGCGGGCCGCGCCGTCGATGACGTGTTCGCAGTTATCGATGATCAGCAGCGCCGGACGGGACTGCAACACCGTGACAATCGACCGGGTCAAGGTCCGTCCCGGCTGCGCCATGACACCCAAGGTGTCGGCGACAGCACGAGGCACGTCGTCCGACGAGGTCAGCCCGGCCAACTCAATCAGCCAGGCCCCCCACCCACGAGTGCGCGCCGCGATCCGTGCGGCCATCAGCGCCAGCCGGGTCTTGCCAATCCCGCCCGGTCCAACCAAAGTCACGACTGGGTACCGGCTGAGCGTCTCACCAATGACCGCCAGCTTCTGCTCGCGGCCGATGAGACGACCCATGCGGGTCGGGAGATTGCCCGGACGGCCGCCCGCCATCCCGATCGGCGGATACTCACCCTCGCCGACCTGAAAGACACGCTGCTCCGCGACGGCGTAGTCGTCGAGGCGGATGGAGCCGAGATCACGCAGATCGGCTCGGTCGAGCAGACTGCCAGTCACTGCGGAGGCGAGAATTTGGCCGCCATAACCGGCCGCGGCGATCCGCGCGGCCACGTGTACGGCCGGCCCGAAGAAGCCCATGGCGTGTTCTTCGGTCTCGCCTGTATGCAGGCCAATCCGTACGCGGACGTCCACGCCGCCAGGCCATGGCTCGCTGCCCACCGCGAGCTGCAGCTCCGCGGCCCAGGCTGCAGCCACATCGGCACGGTGGAAGGCCACGCCGAATGACTCACCGCCGCTAGCGAACAAGTACCCGCCATGACCATCCACTGTGGACGAACCAGCAGGTCTAGGCGGGCCATCGCCGCGGTCGCCTTCTGACTCTGCGTGACCCACCGCCGCGTCGAGTCGTCGAGCTCCACGAAGCCGAACGTCACCGTGCCCGTCGGACGGCGCGGGCCCGTCTGTCGACTCCTGACGAGTCCCCAACCTCTCGTCGTGATCGAGGATCTGCGACTCCAGTTCGCGCAGCCGAGGTCCGGGTTCGACCCCGAGCTGCTCGACCAGATGCTGACGGGCCGTGCGGTAAGCCGCGAGCGCATCACCCTGGCGGCCGACCCGGTACAGGGCGGTCATGAGAAGAGCCCACAACCCTTCGCGGAACGGATAGCTCGCCGAAAACTCCGTCAACGGACCAATGGCGGCTTGCGGGTCGGTGTCGACGCGGCGGGCCAGGTCGGCCTCGACCGCGCCAAGCCATTGCTCGACCAGTCCGTCCACAATCGCCGCAAGGCCCGGTGCGTCCAGCCCAGCCAATGGGGTTCCGGTCCACTCGACGAGGGCTGCGTCGACGTCGCCGGCGGCAAGGTAGCGCTGGAAGCGGGCCACGTCGACCGCGTCGCGCTCGACATCGCGGCGGTAGGCCGCACCCGTCCGGACGATCGCGTCCAGACCTAGACCCTTGCGCAGCCGGGCGATGTGCCATTGCAAGGTCTTCTCAGCCGTCGCCGGTGGAGCCTCGCCCCACACGAGGTCCACCAGGCGCGACACCGGCACCGCCGACCCAGGCGACACGGCAAGCGCCGCGAGCACCGCTTGGGATTTCGCCGAACCTACGCCGAGCGGCTCGCCACCATCGGTGGCCGCACTGACGCCGCCAAAGAGACGGATCCGCACCACTGGGCCACTCCCGACATCACGACCTCGAATGAGATCCCAACAAGCTTGATCGTGCGGGCACGGAAAGTCCACATCGGCAGTACCCGACATCCCGGGCCTGCGCCACTTGCAGTCGCCAACTTTTGCGGCGCACTCATGGTGATCGTCATGGCCGCGGCGATAGTTCTGATTCCGGCCATCATGTTCCCGGTCCTCAAGGAGCACAACGAGGCCTTCGCGCTCGGCTACGTCGTCACCAGGACCGTCGAGGTCGTTCTCCTGCTTCCGGCCGCCGTCGGTCCGCTGCCGCTATTGGCCGCAAGCCCACCGCAAATTAACCGAGATGGTTCTGGCGCTCTGGCTACTCACGAAGGGGTTCCGACCGCAGTCATCCGAGTGGACAACCGCACCTAGCGTTAATCCACCGATCAAGACCGCTGTTCAGATCTTCATCGGCACGTGATCATGGATGAGCGCAGGCTGGCGTGCGCAGTCTGCGCTCATGCGTGGATGTCGTCAATGACGCTCAGCCGCGGTGGCCACTTCGCCGCGATGGAAGCACCCGACCTCCTGGTCAGCGACGTGCGGGAATTCTTCCGCCAGTTCCGCTGACACTCCGGTAACACGGCAGGGTATGCGCGGCCGCGGCGGGCGCCGCTTTGCAACAGGCGGCCTCCGCCGTACCGCAGACCCAGCGATTCAGGCGACGGCTGTGTCCCGTCCTAGCACGGTGTTCTCCCGGGTTGTTGCGGTGCAGCGAGCCGGTGGCTCGAGAAGCTGGCAGCGCAAGTCGGTCTCGGGATCACTGCCTGGCTTTGTGTCTAATCCGCCCGATGCCGCCAAGCATGCTAGTGATGGCTGGCGGCGCCTAGTGCGACCCGGAGGAATGGCGAGGCCTAAGCGTGGACACGACCCATCTACCAGCGGTGAGCCTGTCTAGCCGTACCGACGACGGTTGGACATGATGAACGTCTGCAACCACCTGTGTCTGTAGCGACTGCCGCGAGCACCAACGCGTCCGGATGGCAAACCGTAGCTAGCTCATGCCACTCGGTCAGTTATCGCGATAGCTGACCTCGATCACGCTGGCCTTCAATACAGTGTCCGGTGATGTTGTGTAGGTGAACTCCTCGTCGAACTCCGCCTGACCGCCCGCGATCTCGAACGTGTTTGCTGCGGCCCCGACTCCTCGCCAGTCACTCGGTAGCTCTCGCGCGGCAAGATCATGGACTTGAGCTGCTCGAAGTACTCCGGATCTCGATGCCGACGCCGCGAGGGCAAGAAGCGCAACTCGATCAAGTCGTCGAAGCTCATCGGATTGCTCGCGAAGATCGCATAGATAATGCCTCCGGCAAGGAGGAGGATGATCAAGATCAATTCAGCTCCTGTGTCCCGATGTACTTGGGCTTGATTCGGTAGGTGACGCTGCAACCGGCAGAGCCGAAGCACTTCTTCTCGAGGATCTTGATCCCGATCTCAAAGTCGGACTTTCGTGGGGTGAACCCGGCTGCCGTCGTTCCTCAGCTGGGCGGCGACAACGGTTGAGCCTGGGGTTCTGGGCGGGCTTGGCCGTGTGAGCGGCCCAAGCGGCGTCGGCGGCTGGGACATGAACGAGTCCTTCGAAAGTGGGGAGCGCCGGCCACGATGGCGTAAAACAGCACTCCCCGTGCAAACGCCCGCGCATCGTCGCCGAATCGTTACCTCCCCAGAGAAGGGCGAGATTATCGACAGAGTTGTCTATAGCGACCCCCGCAGCGCTAGCTGGCCGGGTCGCTACCTGACTGAGACGGCAAGTGGCGCGGATCGTCATCGACGTCACTCGCAGGCTCGCCGCTGAGGCGCACCTTAGGTGCGCAGCGAGCCCTCAATCTGCCCCCCGGGTTCAATGAGAACCAAACAGAGCGCTGAAATGACATCGATGCGCGCTTCGCGCCTGACCAGGCGAAATAGTGAGTGGACCTTGGGGGAGCCCATTCCTGAACGAAACAGTCACCGACCAGCGCGGCGTAAGTTGCGTCGCAGCGGCCTCCCCCGACCAGGTCGAACCCCCGGAGCTGATTCCCGGCGCCGTGACGCGATGAGCGGCTACGACCGGCTGTCGATGTGGCTCGAGCCGAGTGTCATTCTGAAGTCGGGCACGTGCCGAGCTAATAGGGTTGTCGAACCCCGGTGTGGGTCACCAACCGCCGGGGATGTCCCGGGTCGACAGAGGGAAGTGGGATGTCTAAGTACATGCTTCTGCTGTACGCGGCGGACGGGGACGAGGCCGAGCGGGCTCGCCGCTGGGCCGAGATGCCCGAGTGGGACGAGGTCACCCAAAGCATGCGCGATGCAGCGGCTCTGGTCTCCAACGCCGCGCTGAGCTCGGTAGACAGTGCGACGACCGTGCGAGTACGTCACGGCGAGATGGAGCTCACCGACGGGCCGTTCGCAGTGACCAAGGAAATTCTCGCCGGGTACTACCTGGTCGAGTGCCTCGACCTCGACGAGGCGCTGCGGCTGGCGGCTCGCCTGCCGATGGCCCGGTACGGGTCGGTGGAGGTGCGGCCGGTGATGACGCCCGACGACGTGCCACCTCTAGATCCGCTGGCATGACCGACCCGGCCGAGGCGATCTCCCGGACGTTCCGTGACGAGGGCGCGGCCGTGGTGGCCGCACTGGTCCGCCAGCTTGGCGACCCCGTGCTGGCCGAGGACGCGGCACAGGACGCCTTCGCCGACGCGGTGACTGCGTGGCGGCGCGACGGCGTGCCCGCGAACCCGGCCGCGTGGATCTCCGTGGCAGCACGCCATCGAGCGATCGACCGGTTGCGCCGCGACCGCTCCCAGGCCGACCGCGCCGCGCACCTGGCCGAACTGGCCGGCCTCAACGCACAGGAGCACCCGACGGCGGCCGAAGCGCCCGTGGTCGATGACGACAGGTTGCGGTTGATCTTCACGTGCTGTCATCCGGCGCTGGCCATGCCGGCCAGGGTGGCGCTGACTCTACGTGCCGTCGGCGGTCTGACGACCGGGGAGATCGCCAGGGCGTTCCTCGTCTCCGAAACGACGATGGGCAAGCGGATCGTCCGGGCCAAGCGCAAGATCGCCGAGGCGCGGATCCCGTACCGGATTCCCGGCCGCGCCGAGCTGCCCGACCGGCTACGTGGCGTCCTGCGTGTCGTCTACCTGATCTTCAACGAGGGATACGCGGCGACCGGGGGCGACCGTCTGATCCGAGCGGAGCTGTGTCAGGAAGCGCTTCGGCTGGGCCGACTGCTGGCCGAGCTGCTGCCGGACGAGGCCGAGGTCTGGGGCCTGCTGGCTTTGATGCTGCTGCACGACGCGCGCAGCGGCGCGCGAGTCGACGCCGACGGACGCTACGTCACGCTCGACGCGCAGGACCGGCGTCTGTGGGACGGCACCCGGATCGCCGAAGGGCTGCGCACCCTGAAGCGGGCGTCCCGCCTGAAACAGATCGGCGAGTACCAGATCCAGGCGGCGATCACCGTCTGCCACATGTGCGCGGCCGACGCTGCCGCGGTCGATTGGCCGATGATCGCCGACCTGTACCGCGCGTTGGCGGTGCTCAACCCCTCTCCGGTCGTCATGGTCAATCTGGCTGCCGCCGTCGGCTTCGCGGAAGGCGCCGAGGCGGGGTTGCGGCTGCTGCGACCGCTGCTGGACGACGACGCCCTGAGGATCTATCAGCCGCTGTACGCCACCCAGGCGGACTTGCTATGGCGTGCCGGCGACCGCGACGCCGCGGTCGCCGCGTACGAGCGGGCGATCGCCTTCAGTGGCAACCCGGTCGAGCGGGACGAGTTGGTCCGCCGCCGGGATTCGCTGGCGCCCTAGTGTCCAAGTCGCGGGGAGGCTCGCGTCGGTACCTATGAGGCCGCCACACGGGCGGCCGGGTAGGAGAGGTACCTGATGGCGAGCAGGCAGTCGGCGGCGGTCCGGGACATGTACGTGCGCTGGGCGCAGGAGCTGGGCGACCCAGACCTGGATCCCCAACAACGCGTCGAAAACGGTGAGCACTGGGCGGACATCACCCGCGAGCCGGGCGGAGTCGACTACAGCGAGACCGACGAGCCCGGCCGGCCGGCGATGTGGATCACGCCGAAGACCGCCACGCCCGATCGGGTGATCTTGGGGCTGCACGGCGGCGGTTTCGTCGGCGGATCGCTGTACACGCACCGCAAGCTGTTCGGCCATCTCGCGAAGGCGGTCGGCGCCAGGGCGTTGCTCGTGCACTACCGGCTCAATCCGGAACATCACCACCCCGCGCCGCTGCACGACGCCCTCGGCGCCTACCGGTGGCTCCTCGAACAGGGGTACGCCGCGCAGCACATCGCGTTGTCGGGTGACTCGTCCGGCGGCGGCGTGTGCGTCACGGCGGTGCTCCTTGCCCGGGAGCAGGATCTGCCGCTGCCGGCCGCGCTGTTGCTCATGTCGCCGTGGGTCGACATGGAACTGACGAGCGACACGCTGGAGGAGAACCGGGACAAGGATCCGTACTTCCACCGGGAGCTCGTCCAAGGGCTGGTCGACCTGCACCTCAGTGACGGGCACAGCCCGAAGGACCCGCTGGTCAATCCGCTCTATGCCGATCTCGCCGGGTTCCCGCCGATGTTCGTGCAAGCCGGGGCGGACGAGACGGGCCTTGGCGACGCGCGGCGGCTTGCCGAGCACGCGAAAGCCTCGGGGGTCGACGTGCGCCTGGACGTCTTCCCCGAGCAGCAGCACACGTTCCAGATGGCAGCCGGGTACGCGCCAGAGGCGGACGACGCGCTCGCCCGGTTCGCGTCGTGGGCGCGTCCTCGGCTGGGGCTGTGATGCGTAAGCTCATCGTCAATTCCTTGGTGACGCTCGATGGCGTATACGGCGACCCGCGGTCGTGGGCGGCCCCGTACTTCGACGACGATGCCGCCGAAAGCTCGCTCACATTGCTGCAGGACAGCGACGCGATGATCATGGGCCGGGTCACGTACGAATACTTCGCCGCGGCGTGGCGTGGCCGGCGGACACCGGCCGGTATGCCGACCGCGTGAACGGGATCCGCAAGTACGTCTTCTCGTCGACGTTGGCCGCGACCGAGTGGACCAACAGCACGCTGGTGTCCGATGACCCCGTGGTGACGGTCGCCCGACTCAAGGCGGAGGGCGACGGACATCTCGTGATGTACGGGTGGGGCCGACCGGCCCGTACCCTGCCCGCCCACGACCTGGTCGACGCGGTCGGATTCTTGGTGTTTCCGTGCTACTCGGCAACGGCACCGCGCTGTTCCGTCCTCCCGCACCGGCAGTCCACCTGCGACTGCGCTCGGCGCATGCCCGCCCGTCCGGAGGGGTTTCCCTGTCCTACGCACGTGCCGAAAACGCGTAGCTTCAGATATCCGAGCGCATGTGTCGGGCGGTGAGCCGGAGGGCCTGGCTCACCGCACGGGCTTCAAGGGGTGTGCTCCGGGCAGCTGTGGAACGCTTCGACCAGCCAGCCGTCGGATGTACGGCCGAACACCCAGGTGTCGATGAACTCGTCGGTTGGCGAGATCTCCGCCTGGCCGGCCAACAGCACGGAGCCGCGGCTGATCACTATCGCCGCGTCGGTACCCACGAACCACATCTTCACCGGTTCGTACACGCCCCGGGCGCCGCGCAGCGGACCGGCGAACCACTCGGCGAGGGTCTTAGCCAGCGCCTCGCGGCCCCAGTGCGCCTGGCCCGGCGTCAGCACGGTCGCGTGCTCCGCGTAGTGCGCCGCGTACGCGTCAGCGTCGCCGGCGGCAAGTGCCGCGTAGATCTCGGCCAGCACGGCGTGTATCGCGTCCTCGTCCTGTCCAGTCATGGGTTCCTCCTCTGAATGGGCCGCCGGAACGGCGACGTCAGTACTTCGACGCAACTGCTCCGGCGATTTGGACAGGACCCCGACGTCGCCGCCGTACCGGGCAGCCGACGAGGGAGAACCCCAAGAGCTCTACCGCCGCTGCGACGAACAGCAATGCCGCATGCTCAACCAAATGATCTTCCACGGCCTCTAAATCGACGACGACCAGATCACCGACCACAACCTCCAGGAGCCCTTCGCACAACTCCACGCCGTCCAGAGCGACCGACAGACCACCGACCTGGCGCCCGCTCATTCGACCGCACCTATACCTGATGTCGTCTACCTCGCGCTCGAGCCGGGCGTCGACACCCTGGCGGTGGCGGCAGACCTCGCAAGACTCGGCGTACAGCCCGTGCCCACGGAACAGCATCTGTCCACCTTGGATGCCGAGTTCGACCGGCTAGCCCACCTCGCCCTGCTCGCCATCATCGGCACCGCCGTCCTCTACACAGCCATCTCGACCGCCAACACCCAACTCATGGCAGCCACCGCACGAGCCCGCGAATTTGCGGCTCTCAAACTCGCCGGTGCCACCTCGGCCCAGGTCCGCGCGGCTATCGCCGCCGAAGCACTCCTCGTTGCCATGATCGGCATCATCATCGGCGCTGCGGTCACCGTCGGCACCCTTCTCGCCGTCCGCACCGCTCTAGACCCAGTCGTCGCCAACGTGCCCATCGCCATCCCCTGGCCGCTACTGCTAACCATCACCGCCACCCGCGGTCTCCTGACATTGCTCGCGAGCATCGCCCCAACCGTGGCCATCCGCAGAATCAGCCTCGCCACATGATCGGACAGACCCAGGCAGGAGCGTCGTCTCTCTCTTTGGAGGTCTGCTACGTCCAGTCCACCCGCGCACATCTCGTCGGGTGTGGGTGGGTCTGTCAGGAAAACGGTTGATCTGGTCTGGAGGTGGCGTCTGGCCGCCGGTTGGCGTCCATTACTTCGCCGACGAGTTCTTCGAGGATGTCTTCGAGGGCAATCACGGCTTGGGTTTGGCCGTTGTCGTCGATGAGGCGGGCGAGGTGCGAGCCGCTGCCACGCAGGGTTGCGAGTGCGGTTTGCAGGGTGGCGGTAGTCGGGATCTCGCCCAGGGGGCGGATCCAGCGGTGGTCCAGCGGCAGGTTTCGGCGGGCTTGGTCGGTGTCCAAGACGTCGGCGATGTGGATATAGCCGATCAGGTCCGCTCCGGTCGGCGTTCGGTCATCTGCTTGGACCGGGAAGCGGGAGTATCCGGTGGCCGCGACCAGCTGCTCGACACGCACCGGGGTGACATCAGGGTCGACAGTGACCAGGGTGTCCAGTGGCAATCCGACGGCTTCAGCCTTGGTTTCCTCGAACGCGAGGGCACCGGTGAGCAACTCATGTTGGTTGGTTTTGAGGAGTCCTTCTTCGCTGGACTCCCCGATCAGCGCGGCGACGGAGTCGCGGTCGGTGACTTCGCCGATTTCGCTCGCTGGTGTGATGCGCAGCAGCTTTAACACAGCGGTGGCCACTGCAGTCAGGCCGATGATGATCGGGCGGAATATCTGCACGAACAGCAGCAGCAGCGGGGCAAGCATCATCGCGGCCCGTTCCGGTCCAGTCAAGGCAAGGTTCTTCGGCACCATTTCGCCGAGCAGCATGTGCAGGCACGACACCAGAGTGAGCGCGATCGCGAGCGCCAGTGGGTGGATGAGTTCATGCGGGACATGAAGGACTGCCAGCGGACCGGTCAGCAGGGAGGCGACGACGGGTTCCGCGAGCGCACCCAGTCCGAGTGAGGCAAGGGTAATGCCGAACTGGCAGGCTGAGATCATCAGGGGAAGCTGTTCGATCGCTCGCAATGCGGTCCGAGCCCGGCGGGAGCTGCGTAGCAACGGTTCGAGCCGGGTGCGGCGGCTGGCGAGGACCGCGAACTCGGCACCGACAAAGAATCCATTCGCCGCGATGAGCCCGACCGCGAGCAGCAGCAGCCCCGCCGTCACCCAGCGGCCCCTTGGCCGTCGGTTCGGCTGGCGGCGGAGTCGTCGGCGCCGGTGCTGTCGGTGTTGTCGGGATGGAGTCTGACCTGTACCCACTCGATGCGGCGGCCGTCGAGTCGGTCCACAGTAAGTGTTGCGCCGGGTACGTCGACCTGATCGCCAACGTCAGGGATTCGGCGGAGCAGCTGCAGGATAAGCCCGGCCACCGTCTCGTAACTGACACGTCCGGCAGGGAGCTCAAGACCAATGGCGGCTTGAATCTCATCAGGCCGTAGCAGCCCGGACAGTAGCCAAGACCCGTCGGGCTGACGCCAGATGCCGGGTGCGGGCGAGTCGTGTTCGTCGACGACGTCGCCGACAAGCTCCTCCACCAGGTCTTCAAAGGTGACGATCCCGGCCGTGCCGCCGTACTCGTCGACCACCACCGCCAGTTGCAGGCCTTTTTCCTGCAGCCGATCGAGTAGCGGGTCCAACGCCATGGAGGGCGGCACAAGCACCGGCACTGTCATCACCTCCCGGATGCGTGTCCTCATGCGATCCGTCTCAGCGACGGCAACGGCGTGCTTGACGTGGATGACGCCGCGGATGTCGTCGACACTGTCGCCGATCACCGGAAAACGGGAGTGACCAGTATCGCGGGTGGCCTCGATCACCGTCGCCACCGGCGCGGACACCGACACAGTCCGCACGCGGGTGCGGGGGGTCATAACATCCGCGGCGGTCTTCGCGCCAAAGGTCAGCGAGCGTTCCATCAGCCCCGCTGTCTCCGAACCCAACGCCCCCTGCACACCAGCTCGCCGCACCACTAATGCCAACTCGTCGGGAGTCCGGGCGGAGCGTAGCTCCTCAACCGGCTCCACCCCGACCAGGCGCAGTAGCTGGTTCGCCGTACCGTTCAGCACCGCAATCAGCGGACGCGTCGCCTTGGTGAACACCAATAGCGGGATGACCACCCACACCACGCTGCCGGCAGGCCGCGACAAAGCGATGTTCTTCGGCACCAGCTCACCGAACACCATCTGCACCGCGGTGGCCAGTAGCAACGCCAGAGCAAAAGCTGCCACCTCTGCGACATCGGCATCGAACCCGAGCGCGCCAAGCGGTCCCCGCAGCAACGTCGCGAGCGACGGCTCCGCCACCAAGCCGATCGCCAAACTCGTGACCGTGATACCCAACTGAGCGCCCGATAGATACGTCGACAGCCGCTGCAGGGCTCCCCTCACCCGACCGAACGGTACGCTGCCCTCCCGGGCCCGCGACTCGACCAGATTACGATCCACTGTGACCAGCGCCGTCTCCGCGGCCACGAAAACCGCGTTCCCGGCAATCAAAACCCCAGCCACACCCAGCAGAATCCAGGCCATGGTCATCGCATGATCACCAACCGGGCTCGCTCAAAACGATGCGTGACAACATCCCTCCTGCTGGCCCCATCATCACAGTGGCGTCGTTGTCGGTAAAAGGGCGGGCTGCAGACGCCACGTTCCAGCCACGGCGGCACACCACGCCCACCGATAGAACGCTGCCGCCGTTCCGCCCCGCGTCCACTGAGAACCAAACAGAGCACGAAAATGACACCAAGACGATTCGTGCCTGACCAGGGGAAATAGTGGGTGGAGCTTAGGGGACTCGAACCCCCTGACCTCTTCCATGCCATGGTGGCCCGGGATGCACAGGCGACGGGCAGCGAGCCTTGATGGAGTTCAGGGACGTGCAGGGCCATTATTGCCCTTCAGCCCGGGAGCCCCTCAGTTTGCCCCCACGGCTCGAACCGCGAGCTCGCGGACCCACCTCAAGCAGGGCACGATTCTGTCACGGCCCCATTGAGGGCGGCGCGGCCCGCAGCGCAGCAAGGGCACGCACCAAATGGCCCGTCGGAGCCCGGCCCCTTGATGTGAAACAAAGAGCCAGGTTCGGCAGTGTACTGCCTGCCTTGCCACCGGCGCGTGGAGTGCAACCTCATTTTTCGGCGCCGCGATGTGACGAGTGTGGTGTGCTAAGTCATAGCTGCGAAGGCGGTACACCATCACCCCCGACTCGCATGATTTGGTCTCAGCTTTTTCGAGTGCGACGACGAGATCGAGGGCGGCAGACCCCCGCGCTGAGCCGTCCACACGGGCTGGTGGACCGCCTCGAGGCCTCCGCCGAGCAAGGGATGCTCGGTGACCAATAGGATCGCGGCGTGCCTCCCCACACGCTCAGGATTCCTGCCGGTCTTCGACGAGCTAACCGACTCCGGGGGGCTGAGTGGCGGGGTGCCGTCGTGGTGGACCCCGGTCGGCCACAGCGCCTAGGCCACCTGACTGTTGTGAAGGGATCGCGGTGCGAGACCCTGTAAGCGAACATACGCCCGGCCCCAGCGGCTACGACGCCGAACTGCGGCGGCACAACCAAATACTGTGCCAGGTCTGTGGCGTCCAGCTCCACGACCACGTCCTCGACATCGGATGTGGGACCGGGCAGACGACCCGACAGGCCGCGCGCACAGCTCAGGCAGGCAGTGCGCTAGGGGTCGACATCTCCGCACCCGCCATCGAGCGTGCCCGCGAGCTGGCCCAGACCGAGGGGCTCGGTAACGTCATCTTCGAGCACGCCAACGCACAGATCCACCGCTTTCCGCAACAGCGCTTCGACCTGGCAATCAGCAGGTTCGGCACGATGTTCTTCGCCGACCCCGTCGCCGCCTTCGCCAACATCAGGCGGGCGCTGCGCCCGGCTGGGCGCCTGGTGATGATGGTCTGGCAGCCCCAAGAACGCAACGAGTGGGACATCGCTATCCACCAATCCCTCGCAGACCCCCAGGGGCCAGTAGCCGCCGCTTCCGCCGGCCCGGATCCATTCTCACTCGCCGACCCGCCAACCGTGAAGCAGATCCTGGGCGCCGCAGGGCTCGCCGACATCACCTTCACCGACGTACACGAGCCGGTCTACTACGGCCCGGACGTGGCCGCCGCCCTCGACTGGGTCCACGGCTTCACCTGCACCAGCGAGATACTGAAGCGGCTGGACCCCGCCGCCTCCTCTCGCGCGGTCGGGCGCCTGCGCGAGACGCTCTCCGCGCACCTGAGCGACGACGGTGTCTGGTTCAACTCCCGCGCCTGGATCATCACCGCTCGCCACTGAGAGGGAACACAACCGCGCTCAGCCAGATGATCAACCTGAAACCGTCAGCACCATCACATAACCGACCATGAAGCCGGAACCGCGCCCATCGATTAGCACCCAGTTTCGGACGTCACCTACCGGGTGAGCGTCGACCCAACCGCGGCCCTCAGCGATCAGCTCCGCACGTTACAGTCGCCAGTCAATCTCCGCGCGATAGCCTCGGCGCTCCAGAACGCCCAGCGCTATGCGTCCCCATGTTCCGGCCGCGAGCCCATCGGCCAAGGCACTCGCCCCGCCCCCGCCCACGCTGGCGCAGAAAGCCCCAGTATCCGATGATCGCCACCAGCAGCAGAAGGATGCCCAGCCCGATTTGCATCCCAAGAGTAAGCCCCGGGAGATAGATCACCCAAACCAGGTAGTGCGCGATGAATCCGCCGTAGCCGGCCTCTCCGGCACGCTGGCGCAGGTCGTTCTCTAGCAGCGCCAGTGGGCAATGAAGCCAGCGAACTCGACCAGGGCGCCGTAGATCACCGCGAGGATGTGCGCCCAAATGATCAGGGGCCACCGCAAGGTGAGAAAGACGCCACCCACGATGAAGCCGATGAATAGCAGATGGACGACTCACCACGAGGTCAGCGCCAGCCCGGTACCACATCAAGTCACCCTGCCGAGAGGCCATACCCACAATGGACTTAACGCCAGATCGGCTCGCGTCCGCGATTGTGCACTATTGCCGCGATATCGGCCGCCTGGTGCGCCCGTATCACCCAGCGCGATAGCCCCGCTCGCTTGTCGTATCACGAGCGGCCTATGACGCACAGCTCCGGCCGCTCAAGCAGCTCAAAGAACCGTTGCCGAGGGTGCGGGATGGGAACGGTGACGGCAACTACGATTCCGGATGAGAACGGTGACTGAGGGCGGAGTCCCGGGGATACATGGACGGTGGCTCAGCCATGTTGCTCATGCTGCGACTCCTGGTTAGGCCATGCTCGGAAGCGACGACGCTGCAACACAGGCTCGGCAGGCGCTGGAGCTCACGCTGCGCGTAGGCGATGTGTTACTAACCGCCGGTATGTCCGCCAACGACGTCGTGGTCGAGATGTTGCGCATCACCGAGGCGTATGGGCTCAAGCGAGTCCACGTCGACCTCACGTTCAACTCCATCGCAGTCACCTACTACGCAGCACCGACCACCGTCCCCATGACCTTGGTGCGCACCGTCCAACCCGATGTCCTCGACTTCACCAAGGTGCGGCGGGTCCAGGCGCTCGTGGAGGGCATTCACGGAGGACGGCCCCTCGAAGATGCGATCAGCGACCTGGAAAGGATTCGTGACGCACCTCGCCTGTATTCGGGATGGATCGCGTCGGCCGGCAACGCCGCCATAGCGCCTGGGGTCACGCTGCTGTTTACCGTGTCGTGGCAGATCCTGGTGATTACTTTCCTCACCGGATTTGCCGTGGACCGACTGTTGGTATGGGCCAGCGCGCGTCGGCTGCCTCCGTTCTTCTCCCAGCTCGCGGCGGCTGCTTTCATCACCTTGGTGGCGACTGGCGTGAGCGCTCTCGGCAGCCATGGCGTAGGCATCCTGCTGGGTGTGGACCCGACGCTGATCGTCGTTGGTGGAATCATCTTGCTGGTCGCCGGAATGACCGCCGTGGGAGCCATGCAGGACGCCATCGACCAGTTCTATGTGACGGCATCTGCACGCTTCCTCGAGGTAGCCATGATGACCGCCGGTATTGTGCTTGGGATCGTCGCCGGCCTACAGGTAGGCGTGGCTCTCGGCCATCCCATCGCCGTCTCGACCCAATCCCTAACCCTCGGGCCGGTTGTGGCCCAATTCATTGGAGCCACTGTCATTTCTGCCGCATTCGCATTGTCGGCCTACGCCGGGCTGATCACTGTGGTGTTGTCCGGCCTGATGGGTGCCCTTGGATGGGCCGGTTACCTAGGAATGGTCACTCTCGGATTTGGCGAGGTCACCGCAAACGCTGCTGGCGCCCTTCTTGCGGCATTCGTCGCAACGATAATCGCGCGCAGATTCCGGAGCCCTAACTTTGCCCTGATCGCCGCGGCGATCCTGCCGCTCGTTCCCGGGCTATCGCTCTTCACCGGGTTGCTGCAGGCAGTCGGGTCGGCGACCGAACCAGGAGATCTGGCCGCCAGCGGCGTTACGCTGCTTCAGGCCCTCGGGGTTGCTGTGGGGATTGCTGCCGGGGCAACGCTGGGCACCTACTTAGGTCGTCCAGTCAAGGAGCAACTCCGGCGCATTCGGAATCTACCAAGACCACGAACCCGGTCGCTCCCAGAGGAGTCCAAGCAAACAGGCGATTGAGCCCATGAACGTGGGTCTCGAGCTGAACGACAAATGGCTCACCTTTGCCTCTGAAGCCAAGGCGTCCCAAGAAGGCCGGGCGGACATTCCCAGGAGCCACATCACGCAAGGCGACTTAAGCCACACCCGACCTTCCCGAGCCAGGGGTTCAGTCTTACGAAAGGTGACC
>JBKPBV010000211.1:0-16640 GCA_046727055.1 Actinomycetota bacterium
GGTCACTCTTGGGACCCGGCGCCGCAGCAGGAGTGCTGTCAGCAGCGGCGTTGCCACAGCGTACAACCCGGTGAGGAAGCCCGACACGCTGGCGGCAGCATGCGCGAGCCCGGCGGTCTGCATGATTTGCGCCGCGCCGTAGAGCAGCCCCAGCAGGGCTCCGTAAGTGATCACTGTCCGCGACAGGTGAAGGCGCGGCGCAGCGATCAGACCGAGTGCGATGCTGGCGATGGCGAACCGGAGGGCAAGGAGGTCGGCTACCGGAATCCGGGTCACCACATCCTTAATGAGAAAGAATGTCGATCCCCAGGCGGCCGTCATCGCCAGCAACGCGAGGAAAGCCAGCCGCTTGCTGCGCGACCTGGCCACAAGCATCGCCCTAGCCTAGAGCCGTGATGAATGTCGAGCTCACCGGTGAAAAGGCCACCCTTCTGGCGACGCTGTACGGACGAGCGCTCGACGCTGGGTCGGCGCATCCGATCCTGGGTGATCATTGGGCACGTGATGTCGTCGATCAGATCGACGTCAACCAGAAGAGCACCGGCCTACGGACTGGCGACGAGAAGGCCGTTGCGTTGCGAGCCAAGCAGCTCGACCAGTGGGCGCGGGAGTTTCTGAGCCGGCGGCCGGAGGCTGTGGTGCTTCCCCTCGGATGCGGGCTGGACACCCGCTACTTTCGGCTGGCGCCGTTGCCACAGGCGCTCTGGTACGAGATCGATTACCCAGAAGTAATTGCGCTGCGATCCCAACTGATTCCCGAGATCGACAAGGTGAGCACCATCGGTTCATCGGTTACCGACCTCGCTTGGCTCCGAACGGTGCCTGCTGATCGGTCGGTGTTGGTCATCGCTGAAGGGCTGGTGATGTACCTGGACGAGTTGCCTGGACGAGAGCTGTTTCGCGCCATTGTTGAGCGGTTTCCCAACGGCCAACTGATCTTCGACTCACTAAGCAGCTTTGGCCTAAAGATGCAGCGGTTCAATCGAGCGGTGACGACCGTCAAGGCACAGATGCATTGGGGCATCGACGGCGCGGCCGAGCTGGAGTCCATCGCGCCCGGCTTGCACTGCGTAACCGCTTTGAGCGCCTTCGACCTTCCCGGCTACGCCGACCTCAAGCCGCGCTTCCGGATTATGGTGCAGTTGATGCGGCATGTGCGACCGATGCGGAACCTTGCGATCTTCTACCGCCTCGAGTTCTAGACCGGCCCTATCACTGATGGCCTGAGAAGCGCAGCGGATCGGCCATTTGCCCTCTCAAGACGACTAAAGAGTGTCTTGCGGGGCATTGGATCGCACGCGAGCCGTCCTGAGACGGCTGGCGTTGAAAGTTGATCAGAGAACCGGGCCGTGGCGGTCAGACCACGTACAGTGTGATCGTCGAGCCTTTGGGGGCTTCGGTACGCGCCCCCGGGTTGCTGTAGAGCACGTAATGCACCCCTGCGCGGTTGATCCCGACCGGCTGCACCGTGATCCGAAGGCCGGCCTCCTGCATCACCTTCCGGGCCGCCGGAACCGCCATCCGCTGGACATTGGGTACCGTGACCAACTTGGGACCGAGGGATCTGGTGAGGGTGATCGTTTCACCGGGTGCGCCGTGACCAGACCGCGGATCTTGGGTGAGGACGAGATCCTTGGCCACGTTGGGTGAGTAGGCGCTCCGCTCGACAACCCGGAAGCCAGCCGCGCTCAGCGCAGCTACTGCAGCATCGTATGGAGTGCCTTGGTAGTCGGTAATCGGAACAGGTTTCGGACCTGTGGACACCACCAGGTTGATGGGTGTGCCCTTTTTGAGGCGGGCCCCCGGTTGCTCCGATGCGCTGAGCACGATGCCGGCTGCGACGTGCTCGCTGAAACCGTCTGCGACTCGGCCGACGGCCAGCTTCGCCTTCTCGAGTGCCGTCTCGGCCGCGGACTCGGACATGCCAACGACCACTGGCATGGGGTACCGCTCGGGTCCGCGTGAGAGGGCCGCGTTGATCGTGCTGCCCTTCTCGATCTTGGTGCCAGGCCCAGGTTTGGTGGAGATCACGGAGCCACGGGCCACCGTTTCGCTGTACCCGTCAGAGAACTCGATCAACAAGCCTGACTTGGCCGCGGCCCGCTTGGCGTCGGCCTTGCTGAGTGAGGCAAGGTGCGGCGCGGTAGTAAACCGCCCTTCGGTCAGGTACCAACCCGCGAGCGCGGCAGATGCCGAGAGCATCACAACCAGGAGGAAGGCCAGCCAACCCCTGCGACGCCTCCGAGCGCGACGCTCGCGCTCGGCCGCCAGCCGCTCCGGAGACGGCTCGTGCAGCTGCCTGGCAACTGCTGGCGACGGAGCATCGATCAGGGTGCGCGTAGCGCCCAGGGGCCGAGGGTCTACCCGACCAGCGACGATCGGACCAGGCACCATCTGGGTCACCTCATAATCGGCGCGGTCCCGCGGCTTAGGCCCGCCAGCCGCTGGTGTCGGTTCGCTGCGCAGCTCGGCGGTGAGTTGAGGGTCATCGGCAAGGCCCTGTTGCAGCGCCTTGCGGGCGCGTCGCACCTGGCCTAGCAGGATCTTTGCGTCAGGTTGCCGCAGGTTTGCGTCTCGAGCCGTTGCGCGGATGACCAGAGCATCTACATAGGGTGGAATGACGCCCGCGGTCGGGCCGGTCGAGGGCGGGGGTACGTTACGGTGTACGTGCGCGTACGCGATCTGGATCGGGGTGTCCCCGGTGTGCGGCTTACGGCCGGTGAGCAGCTCGAAGAGCACTATGCCGGCGCTATAAACATCCGATCGCGCGTCAGCCTTCCCCGACATGACGAGCTCGGGAGGGAGGTAGGAGACGGTGCCGATCAGCAACCCTTGGGTGGCGGTGTTGGTTTGCGACGAGACGGCCTTGGCCAGCCCGAAGTCCGCGACCTTGATCTGGCCGCGCCCACTGATCAAGACGTTCTCAGGCTTCACGTCGCGGTGCACCAGCCCGGCGTCGTGGGCGACAGCGAGAGCAGCCAGCACCGGCTCCATGATCTCCAGCGCGCGGCTAGCAGGCAGCGGCGCGTCCCGATTGAGTACGTCGCGCAACGTCTGCCCCTCGACATGCTCCATCACGATGTAAGGACGACGATTGGAGCCTGCGACGTCTTGACCTTGATCGAAAACCGAGACGACATTCGGGTGCGACAGCTTGGCTGCGGCTCGCGCCTCACGATCGAATTTGCGCGCGAACTCGGCATCGTCACCCAGTCCGACGTGCATCACCTTGACCGCGACGGTACGGGTCAGGCGCGTATCGACGGCGCGATAGACAGTGGCCATTCCTCCACGGGCCAGCCTTTGGGTGATCTGGTAACGACCGTCCAATACGCGACCCACCAAGGGGTCGCCAACGGTCGTCATCGTCACGTTTGCTCCGAACACGGTGGGGAAGGTGGCCGTGCTGGCCTCGGGGCCGAGTTTAGAAGTCACTTCGTGTTGCCAGGACCAAGGCGCGCCGCGGTTGGTCGATTCGTCCGGCATCAGCGATTAGTCGATTCGCCCGGCATGAGTCGAGGATGCCTTAGCGTAGCGGCGAACCGGAATGCGTCCTGCAAGCCGAGCCAGCCGGCCGGCCCGTACGGCGCACTTCATCGCTTCGGCCATCCGAACCGGATTTTCGGCCCGAGTGACTGCTGAGGCGAGGAGTACGGCATCGCAACCAAGCTCCATGGCAAAGGCCGCCTCGGAAGCGGTACCAATTCCTGCATCCAGTACTACCGGCACCGAAGCATGCTCCACGATCAGTTCGATGTTGTGCGGATTGCGGATGCCAAGCCCAGAGCCGATGGGAGCCCCCAGCGGCATAACCGAGGCGCAGCCGGCATCGGCCAACCTGCGCGCCAAAACCGGGTCGTCGTTCGTGTAAGGAAGGACGACAAAGCCGTCGGCGACCAGCCGCTCGGCAGCGTCCAGCAGGTCGATCGGGTCAGGCAGCAAGGTGAGTTCGTCGGCAATGACCTCCAGCTTGATCCAGTTGGTCTCGAGCGCTTCCCGCGCCAGCTGTGCGGTCAGCACGGCGTCTGCGCTGGTGTAACAGCCGGCGGTGTTCGGCAGCACGGCGATCTGATTGCGGTCGAGAATCTCGATCAGCGACCCGGGAGCGGCTGCCTCGATGCGGCGCATAGCGACCGTCGACAGCTCGGTGCCGGATGCCAGCAGTGCCGCCTCCATCACCTCGAGGCTGGGTGCACCGCCAGTGCCCATGATCAACCGTGATTTGAACTCCCTGCCGGCGATGATCAGCCGATCGGCTTCGGTGGTGGGTGCTGAGCCGATCGGGGCTCGCACATCAACCACCTTGCACTGCCTTGACGATCTCCACTCTGGCTCCCTCGGTCAGCTCGGTGCTGGCGAGCCGGCTTCTCGGGATTACCTCACCGTTCACTGCTACCGCGATACCACGCGGGGTCGTGGCACCATCAGGCAGGTCGAGCACATCATCAAGCCGGACCGGCGGAGCAACCTGGCGGGGCTGGCCGTTGACGTGGATGATCATCGCGTGGGCTCAGCGGCCAGCGCGAAACGATCAAGGGTGAATGGGGCAGCAACGCTGTCCAGCTCGCCGCTGATGATCAATGTCGAAATGATGTCTGCAGTAATCGGAGTCAGCAGCACACCGTTGCGGTAGTGGCCGGTGGCCAGCACCAGCCCGTCGATATCGCACTGCCCAAGGATGGGCGCATTGTCCGGCGTACCAGGGCGCCAGCCGACTGAGGTTTCGGCCAGGGCGTATTCAGCGGTCATCGGTATTACGCTACGTCCGTCCCGTAGCAGTTCGTAGACTGCGCCGGCGGTCACTCGATGATCAAAGCCGAGTTCCTCAACAGTCGCGCCGAGAACCACCTCATGGCCCCCTTCGCGAGGAACGAGGTAGATCTCAGAACCGCGGACGTACGCCCGGATGGTCAGAGCGGGTGCTGGCAGCCTGCCTGGGTCGAAGCGCAGAATCTGACCCTTGACCGGGCGCACCGGAAGATCGGGAAGTCCATTGATCTGGCGGGCCCAGGCGCCGTTCGCCACCACGACCCAGCGAGCGCCGATTTCGCTGCCTTCCGCGAGCTGCACGCCGGTGACCCGACCGCCCGAGGAGGTGACGCCGTGGACAAATCCGGCTACCTCTCGTACGCCGATCCGATGACCAGCCTCGATCAGGGCCCGCCAGAGCAGCCGGTTATCGCAGCTCCAGTCGCCCTCGACCAGCAGCCCAGAGCGAATCGCAGGCGCCAGCAGCGGCTCGTAACGCCGGCACTCTCGGCCGGTCAGCGGCTCGCCGGGATGACCTGCTCGAGCCAGAAAGTCGGCGAATTTCGCCAACCGTGCAGCATCGTCGGCGTCGCAGGCCACCGAGAGGTTCGGCGTACGGCGCAGTCCGGCTGGCAGGCCGGTTGCCGTCTCCAGTTCGGCCACGAACTCGGGGTAGCGGCTGAGCGAGGCCAAATTGAGCTGCAGCAGTCGCTGCTCGGTGAAGGTCGTCTCTGTGACCGGGGCAAGCATCCCGGCCGCGACGCGCGACGCGGCCGCCGACCGCTCGCCAACAACGACAGCCACATCGAGGCCAGCCTGCCGAAGCCGCCAACCGATCGAAGTGCCAATCAGGCCACCGCCGATTACGACGACCTCAGCGGTCGAGGAAAATGGGGCGGAGCTCACCTAGTCAGTTTAATTTGGGCTGCTCGCGCAATGTTCGATTGCTCGCTCCGCTCGCTGCGGATCGCGCTTGCAGTCCGCCTACTTCGTCGTCGCTCGCAGAGGAAAAACGCCTCCGCTCGCTGCTCCTCAGCACGGCGGCGCGCGATCCGGGGTTCGATTGCTCGCTCCGCTCGCTGCGGATCGCGCTCTGGAGCCGCTGCCTTCCTTCTCACTCGTCGACGAAAGCAGTGTCTGCTCGCTCGTTCGTGCAGGACAGCGGCGCCCATCCTGGGCGTTCCAGATCCCACTCCGCCTAGTGTGTGATTAGGGGAGTTTGTCTGGAGGTGTCCCGCGGCCATGGAGCTTGGACTGACCACTTTTGCTGAGATCACCAATCCAAGCGTGTCTCCGGGGGAGCGGCTACGGCAGGTCGTTGAGGAGGCCAAACTCGCCGACGAGCTCGGGCTCGAGGTCTACGCAATCGGCGAGCACCATCGTCCCGACATGGCAGCCTCAGCTCCCGAGATCGTTCTTGCGACCATCGCGGGATGCACAAAAACGATCAAGCTGTCCAGTGCCGTCATCGTGCTCAGCTCGGCCGATCCGGTACGGGTGTTCCAGAACTTCGTCACCCTCGACCTGCTGTCGAATGGCCGGGCCGAGCTGATGGTCGGCCGTGGCTCGTTCACCGAGTCTTTTCCATTGTTCGGTTACTCCCTGTCCGACTACGACGAGCTCTTCACCGAGAAACTTGATCTGCTGCTTGCGTTGCCCGACGGCCAGCCGGTGACCTGGCACGGAAAGTTCCGGCCGCCGTTGGACGACGTCACCGTCTATCCTCGCCAGGAAGGCCGCCCGCTCCCTATCTGGATCGCTGTCGGTGGCACGCCGAACTCCGTCGTCCGGGCCGGTACCCTCGGCCTGCCGATGGCGCTCGCCATAATCGGTGGCCGGCCGGTCGCCTTCACGCCGCTGGTCGAGCTCTACCGCAAGTCCTTGGAGTATGGGGATCATGACCCCGGCACGCCGCTCGCGGTCCACAGTCACGGTTACGTCTTCACTGACGAGCGCGCGGCCCGGGCGGAATTCCTGCCGGCCTACCGCAGAACGTTTGCCAAGATCGGCCGGGAACGCGGCTGGACACCGATGTCGGACGCCGCCGTCGAGGACCTGATCGGACCCGAGGGCGCGTTGTTCTTCGGTAACCCGGAAACCGTTGCAGACAAGATCATCCGGCTGCACGAGCTGATGCGCATTGATCGCTTCGAGCTGCACCTTGCCCATGTTGATCATGCACTGATCATGCGCTCGATTGAGCTCTTTGGTAGCGAGGTCGCGCCGCTAGTCCGCCAAGAGCTAGCTGCTCGAGCCCGAGTCTGAGACGACCGCCATGCGGAGACAGCCCACATCCGGCCAAACGCGAAAGAATGACGGCATGCGCGAGGTGGTCGACGGGGTCATCGAGATCTCCATCGGATACGTAAACGCCTACGCCGTAGTCGTCGACGACGGCGTCGTGCTGGTCGACACCGGTCTTCCGGGGCGGGCCGACAAGATCACACGTGCCATCCAGGACGCCCGGCGCCGGATCGGCGAGGTACACACGATCCTCCTGACGCATTGGCATCCTGACCACGTCGGCGGCGTGGCCGAGCTGCGGCGCCGGTCCGGCGCTCGGATCGTCGCCCATGCGATCGACGCACCAGTGATCTCCGGCGCGGCATACCATCCGAGGAGCGCCGTCATGCGCGTAGTAGCGGCCATCATGCCTGCGCCGGAGTCTGCCCCGGTGGACGAAACGCTGACCGCGGACGGTCCAATATCGGTGCCGGGCTTTACCGCCTTTCACACCCCGGGCCACACTCCCGGACATGCCTCGTTTCTACTCGACCGCGCCGGCGGCGTGCTGTTCGCGGGTGACGCGGCCCGCAGCGGGCGCAACGGACGTATCCGCCGGTCGCCGCGAATAGTTGCCGAGGACCGTGCAGCCGAATCGGCGAGCATTTCCCGGCTAGCGGATCTCAGGTTCGAGTCGATCGTGTTTGGCCACGGCAGCGCCATCTCCCACGACGCGGCGCAGCGGTTCCGTGAGTTCGTCGCGCGAGGCTAGCGGCACGGCGCTGGCCGCTCGAAGGCTTGTCTGAGACGACCCGCCAGTCCGAGACAGCGCATGGCAAGATGCGTTTCGTGGTTGCTCTCCAGATTCGCGGGGTCTCGGAACCCACCCGTCGCGCGCTCTCGATCGAGGCTAGGGTTCGTGGGGAATCTTTGCAGGAGTATCTCCTGGATCTGCTTGATCGTGAGGCGCATGAGATCGAGAACCGTCGACTCTTTGCCGGGTTGGCGGCCGGGCCCCTGAATGAAGTCCGGCCGGTCGACCTTGGGGAGCTGCTCCACTCCGCTCCCGAGTGAGAACGCCGAAAGTCTTCGCTGAGCAGCAGGCCACTATCGTGGCTTCGTGACCGCACTTATGGGTCTTGAGGCCCGGCTCAGGCTCGCCCGGCTTTACTTGTGCACGGATGCCCGGGAGGACCAGGGCGATCTCGAGAGTTTCCTTCAGGCGGCATTTGCGGGTGGCGTCGACATCGTGCAGATTCGCCAGAAGGGTATGAAGCCGCAAGCTGAGTTGGCCGCCCTCGAGATCGCACGGCAGGCGGCAGCGCCGTACCAGGCCATAATCTGCGTCAACGACTCAGCCGAGCTGGCCGGACGCTTTCAGGCAGATATGTTGCATCTTGGTCAGACCGACGGCTCCTCTGCTAAGGCTCGCCAGTACTTGCATCCATGGGCGCTGGTCGGCCGCTCCACCCACGCGCCACGCCAGACCGTCAAGGCAATCAAGGACCGCAACGTCGACTATTTCTGCGTCGGGCCGGTGTATGCGACCTCGACCAAGCCCGACTACCCGCCGGTGGGGCTCGATCTGGTCCGTTACGTCGCCCGCAAAGCGCCGGCTGCGTCCATCACGTCCAAGCCGTGGTTTGCAATCGGCGGGATCGGGATGGATAACATCGACGACGTCATCGAGGCCGGAGCGCGGCGGGTCTGCGTGGTACGCGCCATCACCAAGGCATCCGATCCGCAGGATGCCGCGCAACGACTCGCTTCCAGGCTGCGCGCAGCCTGGAAGGCCGACCCGGCAATGGAGGGGTACACCTTCCAGGCACTGTCGGCACCTGGCACTTCACGCGAATCCTCGTCATCTCTGCAGGAATGACGCCTCGCCGCAGACTCGGAAACTCACGTGTACGTGCGCTCCTGTCGCTCCGCATCCGTTGCAACGTGTGCACCGCGTCAGGAGCGCACGTGCACGTGCGTTTCGCACCGCACCTGCGTTTCCAACCGCGGTGATCAGAACTCTCGCCGCACTGCAGCATCAGCCAGGGCCGTTAGGGCGGTACGGCCCTCATCGGCGATCTCGGTATCGTGCAACGCCTTCAGGGCTCGCTCGTAGTTCTCGTTGATCATTGCTTCCACCGCGTCGCGCGCCCCCGACTCGATGATCACCTGCTGCAGCTCACTGATCCCGGCATCGTCGAGCCCGGGGTCACCGAGCCGCTGCAACAGCAGCTTTTGACCGGCCTCGTCGGCGTGGGCGTACGCGTGCGCAACGAGTACCGTGCGCTTGCCTTCGCGAAGATCATCCCCTGTGGGTTTGCCGGTGATCTGCGGATCCCCGAAAACGCCGAGCAGGTCGTCGCGGAACTGGAAGGCTCGGCCGAGCGGGGATCCGTACGCGCCGAGGGCGAAGTACAGCTCGTCATTGCCGCCGCCGAGCGCCGCACCGATCTGGCACGGGCGCTGCACGGTGTAGCGCGCGGCCTTGTACTCGACGACTCGGCTCGCGTCGTCCAAGGCGAGCTCGATCGTGGGCCGTAGGGATCCGATTGCTGGAGCCCGCTGCCGCAATGGGTGAGCCTGCGCCACCATGTCGAGGTATTGCCCGCAGGTCACCTCCGTACGCATCGCCTCGACTATCGGCAGTGCCCGCTCCAGGGCCGACTGTTCCAAGCCAGCGCCGTGCAACATCTGGGCCGACCACATGACCAGCAGATCGCCCAGCAGGATGGCACCGGCCTTGCCGAAAGCAGCCGAGTCACCTAACCAGCCGGCGTTTGCATGCAACGCCTCGAACTGCCGATGGGCGGCTGGACGCCCACGGCGCAGGTCGGATGAATCCATCAAGTCGTCGTGGACCAGGGCACTCACATGCAGTACGTCGAGGCTTCCCGCTGCAGCCAGCAGCGGCTTGAGCTCTTCGTCTGAAGGGATTCCGGCAGCAGCGACGTAGCCCCACACGCAGAAGGCGGGCCGCATGCGCTTGCCACCGCAGAGCATCTGGCTGGCCATCAGATGGACCGGGACCAGTTCGGGCCCCATAGAGTCGAGCACCGCTGACTGCTCGGTGAGAAAGGTGCTGACCTCCGCCGATACCGCATCCCGGAACGCCTGGGACAGCGGCGCCTGGGGATCCAGGACGGCATCAGCGCTGGTTACCAGCGGTTTGTTGACCACATGCTGAGCCTACGGAGCCCAGCTGTGAACGCGTCCTTAGGGTGTTCGCATGCCGGGCCGCGATCGTCTCTGGCGCCCGCGTTCGCCCAGCATCGCCGACCTGCTGGCCGCGGGCCATCGACCACTGTTCTCTTTCGAGTTCTTCCCGCCGAAGGATGAAATCCAGCAGCGTCAGCTTTGGCAGACGGTGCGCGAGCTGGAGTCGCTAGGCCCTGACTTCGTTTCCGTGACCTACGGCGCCAGCGGCTCGACTCGGGAGCGCACGATCATGGCAACGGAGGCAATCGCACTGCACACCACCCTCCGGCCCATGGCGCATCTCACCTGCGCCAGCCAGAGTCGCGAGCAGCTACGACGGGTGATCGGTTCGTACGCGGGGGCTGGCATTCATCATGTGCTCGCGATCCGGGGTGACATGCCCGGCGGCCCGACGGTCACCTGGGAACGTCACCCCGAGGGGCTCAACAACGCGACTGAGCTGGTCGCGCTCGTGCGGGAGCTCGGCGATTTCTGCATCGGGGTGGCGGCTTTCCCTGACGCGCATCCGGAGCGGCATGACTTTGATCTTGATGCCCGGGTGCTGGTCGCCAAAGCGGAGGCCGGGGCGAGCTTCGCGATCACCCAGCTGTTCTTCACCGCAGATCACTACTTCGCCCTGGTTGCCCGGATCCGGGCCCTCGGCTGCGAGCTTCCGATCATCCCGGGGATCATGCCAATCACCAACGTGCGCCAGGTGACCAGGTTTGCTGAGCTGTCCGGCGCCCCGTTACCGAGCTCAGTGACCGACCGGATCAACGAGGTCGCCGATGACGATGATCAAGTTCGGCGGGTAGGCATCCAGATCGGAACTGAGCTGTCCGAAGAGCTGTTGAGCCGGGGTGCACCTGGGCTGCATTTCTACACGATGAACCGGTCCCGGGCTACTCGAGAGATTTACGCCAACCTGCATCAGGTGCGGCGTCGAGCGTAACCAGCCGCTGGGTCGGCCGGGTCAGCGCTACGTAGAGCGCCCGGATCCCGCCGGGTGACTCGGCCACGATGTCATCGGGTGTGATCACCAGGACCGCGTCGTACTCAAGACCCTTTGCCTGCAGTGGTGTGACAACGGCGACCCGTTCGACACCGGGGAGTTGGGCCTGCTCGAGGTGGGCCCCCAGCTCCTGACTGGTTGACGGCGGGCAGATCACGCCGATGGTGCCTTCTACCTCGGCGAGCAGCGACCGTACGATGTTGATCATGGCCGCTGCGATCGTCGGGTGCTGAGGGGCGACGTCAGCCGGCGCCAAAAGTCGCGGCTCGTGGCCGGTTGAGCGCACTGCCGTCGGGAGGTCGGCCTCGGGGAAGTCCTTCACGACTATCTTCGCGGCAAAATCGAAGACTTCGGATGGGCTGCGATAGTTGGTGCTCATCCTGAAGTGCCGTACCGGCGCGGTCCCGATGATCTCCTCGACGGCACGATTGGATTCCTCGGTATCGGCCCAGGAGCTCTGGGCAGGGTCGCCCACAATGGTCCAGCTGGCACTTGCACCGCGTCGCCTCAGCATCCGCCACTGCATCGGGCTGACATCCTGCGCCTCGTCGACAAGCAGGTGCGCGTAGGTCTCGTGAGGGAGCTCGAACGGGTCGGTTTCGCGTGCGGGCGTGAGTAGGTCTGCGGTCGTGAAGACCTCCTGCGCCTCGGAGTCGAGATCGGGAAGGCCGGACAGCTCCGGCTCCTCCGACGCCGGCAATGGACCGAGTAGATGCACGAGCTCGTCGAGCAGCGCTCCGTCCGCGGCCGTCCAGTCCGCCGCGTTTCGATAGCTGGCGCTGAGCAGCTGGGACTCGGCGCTGGACAGGATCGAGGCTGAGATCCGCCTGGTCAGTTCGACGTCGGCCAATCGGGCTAGCGCTGCCAGCGCGCTGACCGCCGGCCACCAGGCGTTGAGGAACATCTTGAACGAGGCGAGTTCGGAAACCCGGTCGTGGAACTCTTCGAGTTCATGATCAGGATCGAAGGTGTCGTCTGAGTCCGGCTTCCAGACCCGCCACAGCGTGCTCAGCAGCTCCTTTTCCGCCGCGTCCCGACCGGTGTTGAGCTTGTGGTGTGCGAGCACACTGGATCGGATGCGTGCCAACGTGTCGGCCGGCAGCACCAAGACACTGCCCTCCACAGTGATCCGCAGCTCGAGCGGTACTTCCTGGGGCGGTTCCTGCACCAAGCGACGCAAGACCTTGACCATGCGCAAGCTGCCTTTGATCGCCGCCGTCTGCGGGTCATCCACGCGGTCGCCGGTGATGCGGACTACATCGGAGGCCACCGCGCCAATAGGGCGGAGGGTGACCGAATCCTCACCGAGGGAAGGCAGCACTCGCGCGATGTAGCTCATGAAGACCCGGCTCGGCCCGACCACCAGAACACCGCCGGACTCGAAGCGGCGACGGTTCGAGTAGAGCAGGTACGCCGCCCGGTGCAACGCGACCACTGTCTTCCCTGTCCCTGGTCCGCCGGAGATCATCGTGAAGCCCTGGTACGGCGCACGGATCGCTTCATCCTGCTCGGCCTGGATGGTGGCAACGATGTCCCGCATCGTGTGATCACGAGCCCGGGTCAGTGCGGCGAGCAGCGCTCCTTCGCCGATCACCACGAGCTCCCGATCGGCGTTCTCGCCGTCGAGCAGGTCGTCTTCGATCCCCACTACACGCTCGCGACGGCAGTGCAGCACCCGGCGGCGGATTACTTGCATCGGGTTGGTAGGAGTGGCCCGGTAGAACGGCTCGGCCGCGGGTGCGCGCCAGTCAATGACCAGCGGCTCGTAGTCGGCATCGCGAACGCCGATGCGGCCGACGTAACGGACTTCGCCGTCGGTCCGATCCAGCCGGCCGAAGACAAGCCCTTCTTGCTCGGCGTCCAGCACAGCCAAACGGCGAGCTGCCTGGAAGGCAAAGACATCACGTTCGTAAAGGCCGGTACCGTCCTCCTCGCGAACGTATGAGTTGCGGTCGGACTGGTAGAGGGAGAGGCCGGCCTTCGCGACCTTCTGAGCAGCGCGGGTCGCCTCGGCGAGTCGCGCATACACCAGGTCCACGTGGGCCTGCTCGGCGGCCAACTCGCGCTCGATAGTGCTGACAGCCGGAGATGCGCTGGTCACGCTACTGGGACTCGCGTCGCTCTGCGCGTGTGTCAAGGAAGGATGATCCTTACTCAGGAAGAACAAACATCTGAGTATACGGAGGTTCTCTGAGTCCCCCAAAGTCACGCGTCGGCGGCCAGGTAGTCGTGACAGCCGTAGGCGGCAAGGGCCGCAGAGAGAACGACCTGGGATTCGCTCGGACCGCCCGCTGACCACGGTCCCGCTGCGTAGAGGCCCAGGACTTCGGTTGTTACCGGAGGTCGGCGCAGCCAGCTCGAGAAGCCGCGCCAGGCCACACCGAAAGAAGGGCGGGAAAGCGTCTGGGTGAAGTCATGGACTGTCCGTACCCCTTTGCCCGACGAGCGGTGCAGGTAGCTAAGGGCCGGAACCCCGGTCTCGGTGAGCGTGACCGTCTCATGGACCAGCGCGTTGGGCGCCGGTGCCTCGCAGTGGGTGATGGTCGGGGCTGCCGCAGGTCTCAGGTGGTTTAGCTGGCGCCGTGTCTGCCGGGCTGCGGTGGCCGGAAGCAGGTCGTCGAAGGTGTGCCACGGATCGCACGTCGCGACGACTGCGCCTGCTGGGTGCTCTCCGTCGCTGGTGGCGACTGCAACGACCTGGCCGTTGCGAATTGTGATGCGCTCAATGGAGCAGGCGAGGTGGACTCGCACCTTGCGAAGCGCGAGTCGGGCAGCCAGGGCTTCGACAAGGATCGAGGACCGGCCCACGTCGAGCCCGGAGTTGCTGTCGACCGGTTGTATCTGCCAGCGCCCGAACCTGCGCGCCGTGGACAGCTCGACTGCCACGAAAGCCGGCGTCTGCTCGGGCAGCGAACCGGAACGGTAGGCGAGGCTGCGAATCACAGCGCCGAGATGCTCGTGATCAATAGAGGTTGCCAGATCGGCGAGGGACATGCGACGCCCCAGCAGGCTCCGCCGGGCACGCCGGTGCAACTGGCGGCGACTGCGCAGCTCAGCCTCCAAACCGAGCTTGCGGAGCGTCTGCCACACCTCGTCAAGCCGATCAAGCAGCCGCTGCCACCGCTCGGCGACTGAGCGGCCGTACGCCTCAGCCAGCGCGGCATACTGGCCGCCGCGGTCGCTGGGCAGCGTGAGCTCGGTACCGTCGGCGAAGATCATCTTCGGCGGCCCGGCAGGCGTCAAGGCGTAGCCAACTTTGGACAGCTCGGCTTCCAGTGGTCGGCCGCTCTTGCGGAACAGGTCGCGCCAAGGGGCTGGGAAGCCGAGGATTGGCGGCGCATCGTCAACCGTGCCGACGCCTTGGAGCTGATATGGCGCCCGGGTGCCGCCCAGCGTCTCGGACCGCTCGTAAAGCTCGACTTGATGTCCTTGCTTGGCGAGCCGCGCCGCCGCAGCCAGGCCAGCCAGGCCGCCCCCGATGACGACGACGGGATCAGGCATCAGAGGCGTTGGAGAGGCTTTCCATGACAGGAGCGTAGGAGTCGGGTCGGCAGCCATACGCTGAGGCCCATGCCAGATCTGGAACCTGTTGACGAGTCGTGGACGACCGCACTGTGCGTCGTTGCCCATCCAGATGATCTTGAGTTCGGTACCGCGGCGGCCGTCGCCCGCTGGACTGATCAAGGAAAGACCGTGCTGTACGCCATGGTGACCAGTGGCGAGGCAGGCATTGACGCAATGGATCCGGCCGAGGCAAGGCCAGTTCGCGAGGCCGAGGAGCTGGACTCAGCCAGGATCGTCGGCGTCGAGACCGTCGATTTCCTCGGGCTGGCCGACGGGGTGTTGGAGTATGGCGTTGGGCTCCGGCGAGCCATCTGCGCCACCGTACGGCGGCATCGGCCCGAGATCGTGATAACCAACAATTTCCGCGACACCTGGGGTGGTCAGAGCCTCAATCAGGCCGACCACATCGCCACCGGGCGAGCGACCTTGGACGCCGTACGCGATGCGGCGAATCGCTGGGTGTTTCATGATCAGATCGAGGATGGACTGGAGCGCTGGGGTGGTGTGAGACAGGTGTGGGCAGCCTTCTCACCAGACGGAAAGCATGCTGTCGAGACCACCGAGACGTTTGAACGTGGAGTCGCATCGCTGGCGGCCCACAAGGCCTACATTGATGGGCTCGGATGGGCGTCCTTCGACCCCGCGGAGTTCTTGGAGAGCGGAGCGCGTCAAGCCGGAACCCGGCTGGGTGTCCCCATGGCCGCCACTTTCGAGGTCTTCGACATGGGTTGGGGCAGCTAGCCGAATCAGATCCGCGCCCGCGATGTTCGCGCCGCCGCTCTGCAGGAGGATCCGACGAAACGAATCGAGAACAGAGCTGATTTTCCACCCAGCCCACCCGGTCGTTTCGTCGGATCCGACGAAGACGGCGGCTGCCCGGCGAACATCGCAGCGAGCGGAGCGAGCATTGGACACAGTGAGCGCAGCGAGCGGAGCAATCAAATCCGTGCGGCGAGCCGGTAACTCAGCTGTATGAAGCGGTCGAAGCCGCGATCGGGCAAGATCCGCTCGGCCAGCAGGATGCCCCGAGCTCCGCCACCGACCACGTAGCGGGTACGCGGTCTCCGGCTCTGCACAGCCTTGGCAATTGCCTCGGCCACCACCGCGGGGCCGGACGCTAGCCGCATGTGATCAACTGCGCGCAACCCGGCTCCGACGATCTTCGCCTGACCGGCGTACGCGGTGCCTGCTGAGGTCGCCTCTAACTTGTCGCCCGCGATCCCAGACCACTCGCTGCGGATGGTGCCCGGCTCGATGATCACGACTTTGATCCCGAACTCCGCCACCTCGACGCGGAGGCTGTCACTGAGTCCCTCGACCGCGAACTTGCTCGCGTGGTACCAGCTGCCAAGCGGTTCCCATATCTTGCCGCCCATGGACGAGACGTTGACGATGTAGCCGTCACGTTGAGCCCGCATCTGGGGAAGCACCAGCTGAGTAAGACGTGCCAGGCCAAAAACGTTGACCTCGAATTGATGCCGGGCCTCCTCGATGGGTACGTCCTCCAGCGCGCCGTATAACCCGTAACCGGCATTGTTGACCAGCACATCGATGCGTCCTGTGTCGTCGATGATCGCCTCGACGAGGGCCACCATGGACCTGTCGTCGGTAATGTCCACGGCCGTGGTGCGGATCCCGCGATCGGCCAGATCCGACATACGCTCGACGCGCCGAGCAGCAGCGAAAACCGTGTAGCCGAGCTCCATGAGTTTCAGGGCGGTGGCCTGCCCGATGCCGGACGACGCGCCCGTGACCAGCGCAGTTTTGGCGGAACTGTCGGGCACTGGCTTATCAGGCATGGGGTTGTCGGGCATCGGGTTGTCGGGCATGGGCTGGATCATAACTGTCTCTTATACACATCTGACGCTGCCGACGAATGTGTCAATGGGTAGATGGC
>JBKPBV010000212.1:0-6060 GCA_046727055.1 Actinomycetota bacterium
TGGCTGCCCTCGGTCGCTATCAGTGGGGCTGGGCTGACAGCGACATCGCGGGGGCATCGGCCAGGCGTGGGTTGAGCCCTGAGGTCGTCGCGGATATCTCTCGGATGAAGAACGAGCCGCAATGGATGCTCGATCTTCGCCTCAAGGGTCATCGGCTGTTCAACCGCAAGCCGTTGCCGACGTGGGGCGCCGAATTGGGTGACATCGACTTCGACAACATCAAGTACTTCGTGCGCTCCACTGAAAAGCAGGCGACATCTTGGGATGATCTTCCGGCAGACATCAGGAACACCTACGACAAGCTGGGCATCCCCGAAGCGGAGAAGGCT
Source organism: Actinomycetota bacterium (assembly GCA_046727055.1). Taxonomy (GTDB): domain Bacteria; phylum Actinomycetota; class Actinomycetes; order Propionibacteriales; family Propionibacteriaceae; genus Microlunatus. The sequence continues at coordinate 330 of JBKPBV010000212.1, forward strand.
CGGCTGATCGCTGGCGTGGCGGCTCAGTACGAATCAGAAGTGGTTTACCACAAGATCAACGAGGAGCTGGAGCGCCAGGGCGTGATCTTCCTCGACACCGACACCGGGCTCAAGGAGCACGAGGACCTCTTCAAGGAGTACTTCAGTACCGTCATCCCGGTCGGGGACAACAAGTTCGCGTCGCTGAACACCGCGGTTTGGTCCGGTGGCTCGTTCATCTACGTGCCAAAGGGCGTGCACGTCGAGATCCCGCTGCAGGCTTACTTCCGGATCAACACCGAGAACATGGGTCAGTTCGAGCGGACTTTGATCATCGTCGACGAGGACGCGTACGTCCACTACGTCGAGGGCTGTACGGCGCCGATCTACTCCTCTGACTCGCTGCACTCGGCGGTCGTGGAGATCATCGTCAAAAAGAATGCGCGTTGCCGCTACACCACGATCCAGAACTGGTCGAACAACGTCTACAACCTGGTGACCAAGCGGGCCACCTGCGAAGAGGGCGCGACCATGGAGTGGATCGACGGGAACATCGGGTCCAAGATCACCATGAAGTACCCTGCGGTTTACCTGATGGGAGAGCATTCTCGCGGCGAGACCCTGTCCGTCGCCTTTGCCGGCGAGGGTCAGCATCAAGACGCCGGCGCCAAGATGGTGCATTGTGCGCCGCACACTTCCAGCTCGATCATCTCGAAGTCGGTGGCTCGGGGCGGCGGGCGGACGTCGTACCGCGGCCTGGTCCAGGTGCAGGAAGGCGCCCATCACTCGGCCAGCACAGTGAAGTGTGACGCCCTTCTGGTGGACACCATCAGCCGCTCTGACACCTACCCCTACGTCGACGTACGCGAAGACGACGTGTCGATGGGTCACGAAGCGACCGTGTCCAAGGTCAGCGAAGATCAACTGTTTTATTTGAGGAGCCGAGGACTCGGCGAGGACGAGGCGATGGCCATGATCGTCCGCGGGTTTGTGGAGCCGATCGCGCGGGAGCTTCCGATGGAGTACGCGCTGGAGCTCAACCGGCTGATCGAACTCCAGATGGAGGGTGCGGTCGGCTGATCACGCATCGCTGAACACCCGCCAGACGGAACAGAAAGAGACTTCTCGACGTGACCTTGCTTGATCAGGCTGCCGCACGCGTGGCCGATGCGGTGGAGAGCCGCCAGAAGGCGGTGAGCCGGCTACACCCGCCCGGCTCCTTCGACATCGCTGATCATCCGGTGCCGACAGGCCGCGAGGAGGCGTGGCGGTTCACCCCACTGAAGCGGCTGAGGGGCCTGCACGATGGAACGTTCCTTCCCGGCGGGCACGCGCGCGTAGAGATTCAGGCGCCGCCGGAGGTCGTCGTGGATCTGGTGGATCGCGACGATCCGCGGTTAGGCAGGATCTACATCCCTAACGACCGGGTCGCTGCCCAGGCCTGGGATTCCTTCGAACACGCCCGAGTCGTTTCGGTGCCGCCCAATGCAGACCTCGCCGAGCCGGTGGTGTTGAACGTCTACGGCACGGGCAGTGAGGCCGCCGTGTTCAGCCACCTCCTCCTCGACATCGGCGCCAACGCCCGAGCCACAGTCGTGCTGCAGCACCAGGGCTCAACGGTCTGCGCCGGGAATGCCGAGATCATCATCGGTGACGGCGCTTCCCTGATGCTGGTCTCGGTGCAGGACTGGGAGGACGATGCGGTCCACCTTGCGCACCTGCATGCCCGGATCGGCCGCGACGCCAGCTACCGCCAGGCGCTGGTCAGCATCGGCGGCGACCTGGTCCGGATCTCCTCCTCGGTTGACTACGCGGGCCCCGGTGCGGAGGCCGAGCTGCTCGGCTTGTACTTCGCCGACGCTGGTCAACATCTGGAGCATCGGCTGTTCGTCGACCACAATGCCCCGCGCACCCGCAGCAATGTCGATTACCGCGGGGCGTTGCAGGGACAGGGAGCACACACCGTCTGGATCGGGGACGTTTTGATCCGGAAGGTCGCCGAGGGCATCAGCACCTACGAGTCCAACCGGAACCTGGTGCTGACCGACGGATGCCGTGCCGACTCGGTACCGAACCTGGAGATCGAGACTGGGGATATCGAGGGTGCCGGCCATGCGTCCGCGACCGGGCGCTTCGACGACGAACAGCTGTTCTACCTGCGCAGCCGTGGCATCGACGAGGCCGAAGCTCGTCGCCTGGTCGTTCATGGATTCTTCGCCGACATCATCCGGAAAGTTGGCGTACCGGAGATCGAGGAGCGGCTGCTGGCGGCGGTCGAGGCGGAGCTGGCGATCAACATAGGGCTGCCATCGTGAGCACTCTGGTTCGGGTTTGCTCCGTCGTCGATGTGGCGCCGGAGGCCGCTATCCCAGTCGAGGTCCCGCGGAATGGCAGCAGCGTTGAGCTGGCGATCGTGCACAGCAATGGGAACTTCTACGCCATCTACGACGAGTGCTCGCATGCCCAGATCCCGCTGTCGGAGGGAGACGTTGGCGACGGCGAGATCGAGTGCTACCTTCATGGGTCGCGCTTTGATCTGCGCACTGGAGAGCCGATCGGCCTGCCGGCGACAGAGCCGGTGCCGGTCTACCGCTGCCTCGTCGAGGGCAACGACGTCTTGGTCGATGTCTCTGCCCCGTTGGATCCCACTGCTGCACCTACCTACGCACAGGAGTACTGATCTGTCATGTCCACCCTGGCTATCCGTGATCTTCACGTTTCGGTCGACACCGAGACGGGTCCGAAGGAAATCCTCAAAGGGGTCGACCTGACGGTCCGCAGTGGCGAGATCCACGCGATCATGGGACCCAACGGTTCGGGCAAGTCCACCTTGGCCTACTCCATTGCTGGGCATCCCAAGTACCACATCACCTCGGGGAGCGTCACCCTCGACGAGCAGGATCTACTCTCGCTCACGATCGACGAGCGAGCTCGCGCGGGCTTGTTCCTCGCCATGCAGTATCCGGTTGAGGTGCCCGGCGTATCTGTGGCGAACTTCTTGCGCTCGGCCAAGACTGCTCTCGACGGCGAGGCGCCGAAGCTGCGTACCTGGGTCAAGGAGGTCAACGCGGCGATGGAACGGGTCCAGATGGATTCCGACTTTGCCAACCGGAGCCTCAACGAGGGTTTCTCGGGCGGGGAGAAGAAGCGGCACGAGATCGTCCAGCTCGAGCTATTGAACCCGCGGTTCGCGATCTTGGATGAGACCGACTCCGGGCTCGACATCGACGCATTGCGGATCGTTGCCGCCGGAGTGAATCGCTTCGCTGCTCAAGGCGACCGCGGGATGTTGTTGATCACGCATTACACCCGGATCCTGCGCTACATCACGCCCGACTATGTGCATGTCTTCGTAGCCGGCCGGGTGGCTGAGCAAGGTGGGCAAGAGCTGGCGGAGCGGCTGGAAGCCGAGGGTTACGACCGCTATGTCCGAGCGGCCGCTACTGCTGGGGCGGGGTAGTAATCATGTCGGTTGAGGGGGGGCCGGAATACCCGGCCACCAGAGATCTCGTCGAAGTCGCGGCGGGCAGTGTAGCGCTGGCCGAGGAGCCGATCGCCTTCGATGTTGAGGCGATCCGCGCCGACTTTCCGATCTTGGAACGGACGGTTGGTGGCGCGCCACTGGTCTATCTCGACAGTGCCAACAGCTCCCAGAAGCCGCGGGTCGTCGTCGAGGCGATCGAGGATCACTACCTCAACCACAATGCCAATGTCGCCCGCGCGATGCATGTGTTGGGCGCGGAAGCAACCGAGGCCTTCGAGGGCGCCCGCGCTCAGCTGGCCAAGTTCATCGGTGCGCGGCGCTCCGAGGAAGTGGTGTTCACCAAGAACGCTTCCGAAGCGTTGAACTTGTGCGCGCACACCCTCGGCGCCTCGCTCAGGCCGGGCGACGAGATCGTCATCTCAGTTATGGAGCACCACTCCAACATTGTTCCCTGGCAGCTCCTGACACAGCGCACAGGTGCGGTGTTGCGGTGGTTCGACGTGACCGAGGAGGGTCGGCTTGATCTGGACAAGGCGGCGGCCGAGGGCCTGGTGAATGAGCGCACCAAGATCATCTCGGTGGCCTATGTGTCGAACGTGCTCGGCACCATCAACCCGATCAGCCAGATCGCCGCCCTCGGTCACGCTGTGGGTGCCACCGTGGTGGTCGATGCCTCGCAGGCCGTTCCGCAGCTGGCGGTCAACATGTCGGCCCTTGGGGCAGACTTGGTCGCATTCACAGGGCACAAGATGGTGGGTCCGACTGGCATTGGCGTGCTCTGGGGACGATATGAGGTCTTGGCTGCGCTGCCGCCGTTCCTCGGTGGTGGGGAGATGATCGAGGTCGTCACCATGGAAGGCTCGACGTACGCCCCACCACCACACCGCTTCGAGGCCGGTACTCCGCCGATTGCGCAAGCGGTCGGCCTAGCCGCCGCAGCGCAGTACCTGACCGCGATCGGTATGGACCAGATCAGTGCGAACGAGCGCGAGATCACCGGGTACGCGCTGGAAGGCCTGCATAACTTGCCGGGGCTCAGGGTGCTGGGGCCGAACCAGCCGGTGGATCGCGGCGGCGCCGTCTCGTTCACACTGAGCGCCCCGGACGGGCAACCGATCCATCCACATGATGTGAGCCACCTGCTCGACTCGCGTGGCATCGCGGTAAGGGCCGGTCATCATTGCGCGCGGCCGCTGCACGAGCGTTTCGGTGTGCAATCGTCCACCCGCGCCTCGTTTTACCTGTACACGACTCATGCCGAGATCGATGCGTTGATCGACGGTCTGGACTACACAGTCGCTTTCTTCGGGGGCCTGCGGTGAAGGTGGAGGAGCTCTATCAGGAGATCATCCTTGATCACTACCGCGCCAAGCATCACAGCGGACTGCGGGAGCCCTACCAGGCTGAGGTTCACCATGTCAATCCCATGTGCGGCGACGAGGTGCGACTTCGGGTGCACCTTGAGGGTGACACCGTGGCTGATGTGTCATATGAGGCGGTTGGTTGCTCGATCTCCCAGGCATCCACATCGGTGATGACCGATCTGGTAATCGGCCACGACATCGCGTACGACTTGGACTTGTACGAGGAATTCTTGACCATGATGCAGGGCAAGGGTCAGATCGAACCCAATGAGGAGCGTCTCGAGGACGGCATCGCATTCGCCGGTGTCGCCAAGTTCCCGGCGCGTGTGAAGTGTGCCTTGATCGGCTGGTCGGCCTTCCGGGACGCGGTTATCCGAGCGCGAGGCGCGAGTAGTTAAGGAGATGGAGCAATGACCGACACTCGCAGCTATGAGGACGTTTCGACGGATCCTCCCGAGCAGCTTGACGATCAACAACTGCTGGAGGAAATCGAAGAGGCACTCAAGGATGTCGTCGATCCTGAGCTCGGCATCAACGTGGTCGACCTAGGGCTCGTCTACGGTTTGCACTTGGAGGATGACGGGTCATTGACCATCGACATGACCCTGACCTCGGCCGCATGCCCGCTGACCGACGTGATCGAGGATCAGACCCAGACCGCGCTCGAGGGACTGATGGATCGATGGGTGATCAACTGGGTCTGGATGCCCCCGTGGGGCATGGAGATGATCACCGAGGACGGTCGCGACCAACTGCGCGCTCTCGGCTTCAACGTCTGAGCGCTTTTTCGGGGTTCCGGTCCGGGGAGGCCGAAGCTGCAGGCGCAGAAGCGTTGTGGAGGTTCAGGCGGCACGTGCGAGTCGGGCCTTCCTTGGGTTTCATGCATCTTAGGTTACTGCACCTG
>JBKPBV010000213.1:0-3049 GCA_046727055.1 Actinomycetota bacterium
CCCCGCGGCGCGGGGGGGCCCCCGCCGCCCCCGCCTGTCCCGGCCGCGCCCGGGGGTTTTTTTCCCTCCCCCCCCCACCACGACGGCGGCGGGCTCCAAGCGCGATGCGCAAGCAGCTTCGGAAAACGGATTAGCCCACTCGGTTGATGGCCGAGGTAACGGCCTTGAGTGAGGCGGTGACGATGTTTGCGTCCATCCCTACTCCCCAGACGACTTGGCTGTCTTCGCCTTCTCCAACCTCGCATTCCACGTAAGCTGCGGCGAGCGCGTCACCGCCCGCAGAGAGTGCGTGCTCGGTGTAGTCGAGCACGCGTACGTGATGATCAAGCGTGGAGATGGCGTCGACAAACGCTGATACCGGGCCGTTCCCTTCGCCACTGATCGTCTGGATTGCGCCATTGGTCACGACCTCAGCAGCAAGAGAGGTCAGGCCGTCCTCGGTCGAGGTCGTCGCGACGCTCACGAGCCGCATTGGGGCATCAGGTTCGAGGTAGTCGAACTGGAAGATCTCCCACAGCCGGCTCGGGCTGACCTCCCCGCCGTCGGCGTCGGTGTGCGCTTGGACCACTTTGGAGAACTCGATCTGCAGCCGTCGCGGCAAATCCAGGTTGTGCTCGGACTTCATGATGTAGGCGACTCCGCCCTTGCCGGACTGGGAGTTCACCCGGATGACGGCTTCGTAGGTGCGGCCCACGTCGAAGGGGTCGATCGGTAGATAGGGCGCTTCCCAAGCGATCTCGCGGACGCTGATGCCTTGCGCCTCTGCCCGCTTTTCCAGGTCCTCCAGTCCTTTCTTAATCGCGTCTTGGTGGCTGCCCGAGAAGGCGGTGTAGACCAGGTCGCCCGCGTAGGGGTGGCGCGGGTGGACCGGCAGGTTGGTGCAGTACTCCACCGCACGACGGATCTCGTCGATCTTGGAGAAGTCGATCTTGGGGTCTATTCCTTGTGAGAACAGGTTCATGCCCAACGTGACCAAGTCCACGTTGCCGGTGCGTTCCCCGTGGCCGAAGAGGCAGCCCTCGACCCGGTCGGCCCCGGCCATCAGGGCCAGCTCTGTCGCCGCAGTCGCGGTGCCGCGGTCGTTATGCGGGTGCAGCGAGATTGCGACGTGCTCACGGTTGTGCACATGCCGGCTGAACCACTCGATCTGGTCGGCGTATACGTTCGGCGTCGCCATCTCGACGGTGGCCGGCAGGTTCAAGATGATCTCGCGGCCGTCCGACGGCTGCCAAACATCCATCACCGCATTGCAGACCTCGACCGCAAACTCCATCTCGGTACCGGTAAAGATCTCCGGCGAGTACTCGTACCCGAACGCCACGTCGCCCAGGTACTGCTCGGCGTACTTCATGACCAGCTCGGTTCCCCGCGTAGCCATGGCGATGCATTCGGCCTTGTCGACATGGAAGACCACGCGGCGGAAGAGCGGCGCTGTGGCGTTGTACATGTGGATGGTTGCGGTCTTGGCACCCACGATTGACTCGGCTGTGCGCTCGATGAGGTCCTCACGTGCCTGGGTCAGCACCGACACAGTTACATCGTCGGGGATCTTGTCCTGCTCGATCAGCTGACGGACGAAGTCGAAGTCGGTCTGGCTGGCAGACGGAAAGCCGATCTCGATCTCCTTGTAGCCCATCCTCACCAGCAGTTCGAACATCTTGTGCTTGCGGGCCGCAGTCATCGGATCGATCAGCGCCTGGTTGCCGTCGCGAAGGTCAGTCGACAACCAACGTGGCGCCTTGGTGATTACATTCGATGGCCAGGTCCGGTCCGGAAGGTCGATGGGAGTGAAGGGCCGATAGCGGTGGAAGGGCATCGGGCTGCGCTGCTGTACCGGTACCTTCTGCGTCTTCGTACCAAATGAATTCGAGCCAACGGAAACAGCGGATGTGGCGTTGTCTGACATGATTCCTCGCTGGTAGATGTGGAGCGGACCGGAAGCACGTCAAGCTCCGCAGCGAGGATGCCGGCCCCTTACTGGGCCTCGCTGCGGCAGCCGAGGAGGAGCAGCGCGGAACGGCGCTGGGTGCTTGCCACGGCGTCACTCTAACATCCGGGATCAGGCGAGGGCCAAACCTCGTCTCGAAAAACCCGTGGCCGGACAGAGGTCGAGTAGTGCACCCTGGTCTGGTGCCTTTCGTACGCGTCAAGCCTGATGACATGACTCAGGTCACCGCAGCCGCCAGCATTGAGGAGGCGGCGCGTCAGGTTGACGACCCCGAAGCATTCCCAGCGATTCCCGAGATGCTGGCCGGGCAGATGCGTTATGGCTGGGACCTCGAGCCCCCAGAGCACTATCTCTACGTTCCCGAGAACGCTTCCGACCATCTCGGGGTGCTTGCGGTCGAGCTTCCGACTCGCGACAACTTGCATCTGGTGTGGGCCAGCATCTGGGTACATCCCGATCATCGCCGCCACGGCCATGGCTCGGTGATCATGAACGAGGCGTTGCGGATTGCCCGGGAGGCGGGTCGCAGCACGATCTGGGTCGGGACGGCTGAAGATGATCATGGCGCTCGTCGCTTCGTCGAGCAATTCGGCTTCAGGTACGCCAGCCACGATGCTCGTAGGCGCCAGGTGTTAGCCGACGTCAACCAGACCGAGGTGCAGCGGCTGGGGGAGTGGCCGAGGCGGCGGCCTCGGATTACTGTCTCGAGCGGATGCGGCCCCCCATCCCTGACAAGGTTCTGAGCGAGCTGGTCGAGGTTACTGCGGCTATCAATGACGCGCCGATGGGTGAGCTGACTTATGAGGATGAGAAGTTCGATCTACAGCGGCTCCGCGATCTTGAAACGGCGGCGCGGGGTCGCGGGGATCGCGTATATCGAGTAATCGCGAGGCATCGTGACACTGGTGAGGTAGGGGGCCACACCGTTGTGCTCACTCATCCGTTGCAGCCGGAGGTCGGCGGCCAAGGGGACACCGCCGTCGCACGACACCACCGAGGGCACCGGCTCGGGCTGTTGCTCAAGATCGACATGCTGCGCTGGCTAGCCGAGGTGGAACCGCAGCTGAAGATCATCGAGACCTGGAACAACGTCGACAACAG
>JBKPBV010000214.1:0-8202 GCA_046727055.1 Actinomycetota bacterium
CTTCATGACGGAGCTAACGAAGATCATCGTTGCCGGCGTCAGCACCGTTGCTCTTGCTGGGGGCATTAGTGCGGGACTCGCGTACGCAGGCACCCCAACCGACGAGGAGCCGACAACGAGCCCAACGGCAACGAGCATTCCGGCCGACACCACCCCCACGGCCGAGCCCAGTGACAAGCATGATCAGGACCGCATCCAAAAGCGTCTTGTTCGGCGACAGCTGCGGTTCATTGGCCACGCGCTGCATGGTGAGGTCACCCTTGCCGGGGAGGAGCATCGAGTGATCGTCTTCCAGCGCGGCGCTGTGGAGAAAGTCAGCGAGACATCGCTCACGGTGAAGAGCAACGACGGCTTTGTTGAGACGTACATGCTGAGCGACGACACGAAAGTGCGCGAGAACAGGGAGGACGCAAGGGTGTCCGACATAGACACCGACGACCGGGTCATGGTGGTAGCCACCAAGGACGGCTCGATACTTGACACCCGCCGGGTCGTCGTACGCGACGACTGATCCGGGCTACATATTCGCCACGGTGAGCACGATCAAGATCACATTCAACGTGGTGATGACGCCGATCACCAACCAGGCAACGCCAATCGTGACTCGCCGTTGGTACCAAGTGCATTAGATCGGGATCGGAGGCAATTCGAACCAGTGGCACGAGCGCGAATGGAATCCCGAACGACAAGATCACCTGAGACAAGATCAGCAATCGGGTCGGCTCAGGCCAAGCCCCAGCAAGATCAACGCGGGGACGGCGGTCAGCACTCGGCGCCAAAGGATCGGTATCCTCCGGTGCAGCACGCCGTCCATGATCACAGAGCCGGCATAGCCGCCAACCGAAGTGGAGGCCAAGCCCGACGCAAGCAGGGCAAGCGCAAACAGTAGGGCGAGCAGCGGGCCCAACTCTGCTCCGATGGCGCTGTGAGCGGCCTGCAATCCGTCCACATTCAAACCGTTCAGGGTGCTTGCGGCGAGCAGCAGCATGCCTACGTTGACGGTGCCCGCGATCAGCATCGCCAGTCCAACATCGAGCCGGATGGTCCTGTCTTTGGGGAGCTGCTCGCACCTCGCGCGCTTTGAATCCGCCTACTTCGTCGTCGCTCGCAGAGGAAAAATCCCCTCCGCTCGCTCCTCCTCAGCACAGCGGGCGCGCGATTCCCGACGCTCGCAGCTGACCTTGGGAACCGACCTCGCCTTGAGGAGGCTACCGGCGACGCACTCCGGGCTGGAAATCACCCGCCCCACTGGGGCCGGAGGAGAACCGCCGACGCACGGTCGTCGCCGGTGAAGCTGCCGCTCCAGCCGTGACCAGCGAAAGTCATCGTATTTTCCGCCGGGCGATCAGCGGTGATCATGAAACCGGCTGCCGGCACTGCGCGCCGCAGATAAGCCCCGACCTCGCTCGCCGGTGGTGACGAAACAACAGCCGTGACGTTGTTCGGCTGGTCAACTTTGGTCGTGATAACGGCCGTACGCGGCAGCGAGAACTGCTGAACCGGTCCCTGGATGTAGCCGAGTGCGGCAAGTGTGATGCCGTCGGAGGGGATCGACGCAGAAGCTGATGACGCCGTCGGCGGTGGCACGTTGGAATCGCTCGATTGGCCATCGCTACACCCCGCCAGCAAGCAAGCAAAGAGCGCAGTAACGAAGCTCGCAACTCGCGGGTTGATCCGCACGCGCTCCAAGGTAATGTGCGCGCCCTCGCGGCGACCCCGGATTCGTCGGGGATCGATAATGTAGCGTCTTGATGTCCGAATCCACAGAGGTTGCAGTTCGCCGCAGCCGTGTGCCGGCAACGGTCCGCGCCATGCGACCCCGCCAGTGGGTCAAAAACCTCCTCGTGTTTACCGCCCCCCTCGCCGCCGGGCAGCTTCTCGAGCCCGCCGTGATCAAGGGGGCGGCACTCGCCTTCGTCGCCTTTTGCCTCGTCAGCGCAGCCGTCTATCTGTTCAATGACGTTCGGGACGTGGAGGAGGACCGCCAGCATCCCACCAAGCGCTTCCGGCCTATCGCCGCAGGCGAACTGAAGCCAGCCACGGCGCTCGTGCTATCAGCGGTGCTCGGCGCCGGCGGGCTGGCCCTCAGTTTCTTCGTGTCCATGCCGCTTGGCATCACCGTGCTGGTCTACGTCGCTCTGCAGCTGCTCTACTCTGCCTACCTCAAGCACCTGCCCGTGGTCGACCTCGCTGTGGTGGCCAGCGCCTTCCTGCTGCGGGCCATCGCCGGTGGTGTAGCCACTGGCATTCCATTGAGTCAGTGGTTCTTGCTTGTAGCTGCGTTCGGCTCATTTTTCATGGTGGCGGGCAAGCGATATTCGGAGATGAAGGCGTTGGGGGGTGACGCGGGTACGCGGCGATCGCTGACGCGCTACTCCGAGTCGTACCTCCGCTTCGCCTGGATGCTCGCAGCGGTAATGGTGCTGATCTCCTACAGTCTGTGGGCATTCGAGAATCGCGGCGATGGTGCGCTTGGCATCCCTTGGACGGCTATCTCGATCGCACCGTTTACCTTGGGGCTACTGCAGTACGCACTCGAGGTCGACGCCGGCACCGCGGACGAACCAGAGGAAGTCGTACTCAACGATCGTGTGCTGCAAGGACTCGGCCTGGTGTGGGTTGTAGTGATCTCCGTAGCGGTCTTCTTCTAGTCAAGAAACGGGGTTGAGATGAGTGACGAAGCCGTACCGCCGATCAAGCCCTCCATGCCGGAGGAGCAGCCCATGATTCCCCAGCGGCTGGTGGAGCTGCATGGGTGGGGTCGAGCCTCGGGAACGATGGCACATCTGGCGCAGATCGACTCGGTCGCGGACGCGGTATCCGCATTACGCAAATCCAACGCTGGGCGTGGCGTGGTGCCACGCGGTCTCGGCCGCAGTTACGGCGATGCGGCACAAAATGCCGGCGGCGTCGCGCTCGATCTGACCAAGATGAACCGCATTCTGTCTGTGGATGCGGCGAGTGAACCGCCGACGGTGACGGTTCAGGCCGGGGTCAGTCTCGATCAGCTGATGCGTGCGCTGTTGCCCTTCGGGCTTTGGGTCCCCGTGCTTCCCGGTACACGCCAGGTGACCGTTGGCGGCGCTATCGCCGCCGATGTGCACGGCAAAAACCATCACACCGAGGGCAGTTTCGGTAACCACGTGCACTCCATCGACCTGCTTATGGCTGATGGCGAGGTGCGGACGGTGACCCCGAATGACGACAACGAGGCGCTGTTTTGGGCCACGATTGGCGGGATGGGTCTTACGGGTGCCGTGCTGGCCGCCACGGTGGCTCTGCAGCGCACCGAGACCGCCTACTTCTCGGTCGACACGCACCGAGCGACCGACATCGATGAACTGATGCAGCAGATGTCGGAGGACGATGAGAATTACACCTACTCGGTCGCTTGGTTCGATGCTGTGACCAAGGGATCCCATATGGGTCGCGGAGTGCTGACTCGCGGGAACAAAGCCTCACTCGCGGAACTGCCCACCAAACTCAAGCGGGACCCTCTGAGGTTCGTAGCGCCGTCCCTCGGAACCCTGCCTGAGATCTTCCCCAATCGGATGATCAACAAAGCGACCGCAAAAGCCTTCAGTACGGCGTGGTATTACAAAGCGCCGAAGCAACGCATCGGCGAACTGCAGAACATCACGCAGTTCTTCCACCCGCTCGACCTGGTGGCCGAGTGGAACCGGATCTACGGGCCTCACGGCTTCCTGCAATACCAATTCGTGGTGCCGTTCGAGGAGGCAAACGCGTTCCGCCGCTGCCTGGAGATGATCGTCAACTCAGGCCACTTGTCCTGTGTTAATGTGCTCAAGCGATTCGGCCCCGGCAACCCATCACCTCTGTCATTTCCCATGCCTGGTTGGACTCTCACCGTCGATTTGCCCATCGAGCCAGGATTGGACCAGCTGTGCGATGCCCTGGACAACGAGGTCGTCGCGGCTGGCGGACGGGTCTACCTTGCCAAGGACTCACGACTCAGCGCAGTAACGTTTCGAAAGATGTATCCACGGCTGGACGACTTTCTCGCAACGCGTCGCGAAGTCGATCCGGACGGGATCTTCAATTCCGATCTTGCTCGCCGCCTCGAGCTAAGCAATCCCAAAGTAGGTGGTGTGGCATGATCAATGCCGTGGGCGCACCGCAGTCTCTGCTGCTGCTCGGCGGCACCTCCGACATCGCTCTGGCGATCGCCCACAGGTATGCACATCCCGGACTGCGTGTAGTACTTGCCGCACGCCCAGGCGAACGGCGTACTGCGGCGGCAGCCGAGGTCAAGAACCTGGGCTGCGAAGTCACCGAAGTCGATCTTGATGCTCGTGATCATGAGTCTCACGCCGCGACGATCGAAGTGGCTTTCGCGGGCGGCGACATCGACATCGCGGTGATCGCCTTCGGCCTGCTCGGCGATCCGGAACAGGCATGGCAAGATCCTGATCTTGTGCTGGAACTCGCCGAGGTCAACTACACCGCACCGGTGCACCTCGGCGTTCTGCTGGGCAAGCGCATGCAAGCCCAGGCCCACGGCTGGATCGTCGCGCTATCCAGCGTGGCGGGGGAGCGGGTACGGCGCTCGAACTTCGTTTACGGCTCTACCAAGGCTGGCTTCGACGGTTTCTTCTTAGGCCTGGGTGAGGCGTTGCGCAACTATGGCGTACGCGTGCTGGTAGTCCGGCCAGGCTTCGTGCAATCCAAGATGACCGCCCACCTCGAAGAAGTCCCCCTTGCCGTAACACCGGACCAGGTAGCCGAGGCGGTCGTCGATGCCATCAACGCCAAGCGCGAGCTCGTCTGGGTGCCAGGAACGCTGCGCGTCGTGATGTCGGGTCTGCGACACGTACCGCGGCCGCTGTTCCGCAAGCTGCCGCTTTGATTGTGAGGGCGCTCGCGCATCGCGCCCGCTAGCCGATGCCCGACGCTCGTGCCCGTTCTAGTCGGATTCTCTGCGCTCTACACCGGCGGCACGCCATGCCGTCGGGTTGAGAAGTGTCGGTCCTTGGTGGCGGCGGCTGCGAAGCGGGCGATCAGTTCGCGGCGTACGTCGCGCGGCTCGACAATGCCGTCAATCACCAGTTCACTGGCCAACCGCAAGACGTCGATATCGATCTCGTACTCCTTGCGCAGCCGCTCGACGTACGCCGCGCGCTCCGCCTCGTCGGTGATCTCGGCGATCTTGTTTGCATAGACCGCGTTGACTGCGGCCTCGGGACCCATCACCGCGATCTTGGCCGTTGAGAGTGCCAGGCAGGCGTCGGGCGCGAACCCTGGGCCACTCATGGCATAGAGGCCTGCACCGTACGCCTTGCGTAGGATCAAGGAGACAGTTGGCACCGTAGCCTCAGCGACGGCGGTGATCATCTTTGCGCCGTGTCGGATAATTCCCTGCCTCTCGACAGCACTGCCGATCATGAATCCGGGAACGTCAGCCAGGTACAGCAGCGGAATGCTGAATGCGTCGCACTGCCAGATAAAGCGCGCACCTTTGTCGGCGGAGTCGACGAACAAGACGCCGCCCTTGACCGCCGGTTGACTAGCGATGATGCCGATGACTTCGCCGTCCAGAAGCGCGAAGCCGGTCACCAGCTCGGGAGCGAACAACGGCTTCACCTCGAAGAAGGAGCCAGCGTCCACAATCGCATCGATCACGGCATGGATGTCATAACCCACTGACTCTTGTGTCGGCACAAGATCATCGGTGAAGCGCCGCGGGGGCTCGACCGACTCGTACGCCGGCAGAGGACTTCGCCAGTTCTGCGGCAGGTAGGTGAAGTACTGCTTCGCCTGCCCGATCGCCTCGGCGTCGTCGGCGGCCAGCTGATCTCCGCAACCTGAAATCGTCGCATGCATCCGAGCGCCGCCCATTTCCTCGAGCGAGACCTTCTCCCCTACCACCATTTCCGCCATCCGGGGCGAACCGAGGTACATCGATGCATTGCCCTCGACCATGATCACGACATCGCAGAAGGACGGGATGTACGCGCCGCCGGCTGCGCTGGGGCCGAACAGGCAGCAGATCTGAGGTACTTTGCCGGACAGCGCGACCTGGTTGTGGAAGATCCGGCCCGCACCCCTGCGGCCGGGAAACAGGTCGACCTGATCAGTTATCCGCGCGCCTGCGGAGTCGATGAACCAGAAGATCGGCAACTCATCACGCATCCCGACCTCGGTCATCCGGATGATCTTCTCCACGGTACGGGCACCCCACGAGCCCGCCTTGACGCTCGGGTCGTTCGCCACCACCAGTGCAGGGCGTCCTTGGACCAGACCGCGCCCAGTAACCACCCCATCGGCTGGCAGATCCTCGGCCATGGCATTGGCGAGCTGGCCGTCCTCGACGAAGGTGTCATCGTCAAAAAGCAGATCGATGCGCTCGCGTACGAAGAGCTTGTTGGCGCTTGCCAATTTGGCGGCCGCCCGCTCCGTCGGAGCGATGGTACGGTCCCGCGCCGCCCTGATCTGGTCCATGATCGACTACTCCACCGGGAGCCCAAGGCGGCGCGCAATCAGGAGCCGTTGCACCTCCGACGTGCCCTCGCCGATCTCCAGGGCTTTCGCGTCGCGGTAGAAACGCGCCACCGGATACTCCTCCATGAAGCCGTACCCGCCGAATACCTGAGTCGCGACCCGCGCCGCGCTGACCGCGGACTCTGTGGCGTAGAGCTTCGCGATCGCCGCTGCCCGATTGAACTCACGCGCACTGGCACCATGATCACGCATCGCTGCGGCGGCGTAAACGAGCTGGTGTGCAGCCGAGGCCATCACATCAAGATCAGCGATCTGGAAGGCGACGCCCTGCTTGCGGCCAATCGGCACACCGAACGAGGTGCGCTGCATCGCGTACTGCGTCGACAACTCCAGGCATGCCCGGATGCAGCCCAACGCCAGAGCCGCGATAGCGACCCGCCCGCCATCCAAGATCGAAAGGAACTGCTGGTATCCCTGTCCCCGCTCGCCCAGCAGATGATCTTCGGGCACGTGCAAGTTGGTGAGGGTCAGCGGATGCGTATCGGATGCATGCCAACCGAGCTTGGCGTAGCTCGGACCTACCTCGAAACCAGGTGTCCCGGTGGGCACGACGATCGCCGAAATTTCCGGTTTGCCGTTGTCGTGAGCACCGGTCCGCGCCGTGACCGTGCAAATCGAGGTGATGGCCGTGCCGGAATTGGTGATGAATTGCTTACTGCCGTCGATGACCCATTCATGATCACGCAGCGACGCGCGGGTCCGGGTTGCGCCAGCATCGGATCCTGCTTCGGGCTCTGTCAGTCCGAAGGCGCACAGTGCGCGGCCGGCGAGTAGGTCGGGCAACCAACGCGCCTTCTGCTCCGCTGTGCCGAAGTGAGAAATCGGGTTGATGCCGAGGCCGACGGCCGCCTCCAGGGTGATCCCGAGTGACTGGTCCACCTTGCCAATCTCCTCGATCGCGATGCACAGGCTGGTGAAGTCGCCAGCGCCGCCGTACTCCTCCGGCCCGCCGAGCCCGAAGAGGCCGAGATCCCCCATGAGCTTTATTGCTTCCAGAGGCGCCTCATGGGCGGCATTCCAGCGTTCCACATGGGGCGCGAGATCGCGCGCAGCGAAGTCAGCAACCGCGGCACGGAAGTCGTTGTGCTCCTCACCGAGCGAGAACGTACCGGTCATCAGGCTCTTTCCGTCGCTGACCCTGACAGCATAGCTTGACGTTTACGTAAACGTCATGCCTAGACTCGGGGTCGAAGGAGCGCATTGATGAGTGATCGAACCTGGAGCATTGGCGAACTCGCCGACGAGTTCGAAACGACACTGCGCACAATTCGGTTTTACGAGGACCGCGGACTTCTCTCCCCGGAGCGGCAAGGAACAACCCGGATCTTCCACGATCGCGATCGGGTTCGGCTCCAGCTGATACTGCGGGGCAAGCGCCTCGGCTTCACCCTCGACGAGATCGCGCATGTGATCAATATGTACGACGAGACGCCTGGCGAGCGTGGACAGCTGGCATTCCTGCTTGCCGATATCGGCAGGCGCCGCGAGGCCCTTCTTGCGAAGCGGCGAGACCTGAATGAGGCGCTGGCTGAGCTAGATGATCTTGAGAAACGTTGTCGCGCCGACCTGGACCGCCTGAAGAAATCTCGCTGAGTGTGAGGTGCCTCGAGGCGATCTACTCCAAGGCGAGGGACGCGGTGGCGTCCTGCTGGCCGGTGACGTCCCAGAGATGGTGGATCACAT
>JBKPBV010000215.1:0-18283 GCA_046727055.1 Actinomycetota bacterium
GTTGTAGACCACATCCAAGATCACCTCGATGTCGGCCTCGTGCAGTGACTTGACCATCGATTTGAACTCGGTGGTTTGCTGACCAAGATCGAGAGCGCTGGTGTAGCCGTTATGTGGTGCAAGGAAGCCGATGGTGTTGTATCCCCAGTAGTTGGACAAACCCCGGTCGACCAGGTGAGAGTCGTTGACGAATTGATGCACTGGCAGCAGCTCAACCGCGGTGATCCCAAGGGAGGTCAGGTGTTCGATGATCACCGGGAGGCCGATGGCTGCATAACTTCCTCGGACATCGTCGGGAATGCCGGGATGGGTCATGGTGAGACCCTTCACATGCGTTTCGTAGATGATGCTCTCGTGGTACTGGTGCCCTGGCGGTCGATCATGGCCCCAATCGAAGTACGGCGTAGTGACCACCGAGAGCATGGTGTGCCCCAGGGAGTCCATCTGGTTGAACTCCGCCGGATCGGCGAACCGGTAGGAGAACAATGATTCATGGCCGTCGATCTGGCCATTGATGGCCTTCGCGTACGGATCCAGCAGAAACTTCGATGCGTTGCACCGATGACCATTCGTGGGGTCGTGCGGGCCATAGACCCGGTAGCCGTAGCGCTGGCCCGGCTGGATCCGTGGGAGGTAGGCGTGCCAGACATTGCCGTCGACCTCGATGAGCTCGATGCGGGTTTCCTCTCCGTCCTCCGAGATGAGGCAGAGTTCAACCTTCGAGGCGACTTCCGAAAAGAGTGCGAAGTTCACGCCTGTGCCATCGAACGTCGCACCCAGCGGGTATGCCCTTCCGGGCCACATCTCGACGTTCCGCTTCTGCACACCGTTCCCTGATTCCGGCATGACAGCCTCTCCTGCTCGGTACACCCACACCCCTGAGGTATCAACGCTACGAGCATGGTCATCACCCCCACCAGCGAGGTCTGCCGCAGCCGCAGACAGCACAATCTCATAGCTGCTCGCCCATCGCGCTTTGGATCCGCCGCCGTCGTCGCTCGTGGACGGAAGAGCGTGTCCGCTCGTTCCTCCTCACCACGGCGACCCGCGAACGCGACGCTCGCAGCACAATGAGTCTGTGCGACGCGAGGCCTCGGTGCTCCATCTTGATCTTGATGCCTTCTTCGCATCCGTCGAGCAGCGTGACAAGCCGTCGCTACGCGGAAAGCCTGTCGTGGTCGGCGGCCTTGGCCAGCGCGGGGTAGTCGCCACCGCGTCGTACGAGGCGCGGGTTTTCGGCGTACGGTCGGCCATGCCGACCCATGAAGCGCGACGCCGCTGTCCGCACGCGGCGTTCCTGGTGGGTCGGTTCGCTGCTTATCAAACAGCGAGCCGTCAGGTGATGGACGTGTTGCGCCGGCTGTCACCGCTGGTGGAGCCGCTGTCCCTGGACGAGGCTTTCGTCGATCTGCACACAGCGACTACGCCGGTCGATTTCAGTCGGCCCGGTCTCGAGCAGCTTCTCAAGCAGCTCAAAGACGAGGTACGCACAACCAGCCATGGCCTGACCGCTTCGGTCGGCGTAGCCACCTCGAAGTTCATCGCCAAAGTTGCCACCGAGCTGGCGAAGCCGGACGGCTGGTCGATCGTCGAAGCGGGCCAGGAGCTGGAGTTGCTGCGACCGATGAAGGTGGGGGTCATCCCGGGCGTCGGCCCGGTCACCCAAGAGAAGCTGCACCGCATCGGCATTGAAACCGTCGCTGATCTTCAGGAGTGCGGGTTCGATGAGCTCGCGCAGATGATCGGTAAGTCACATGCGCAGGCCCTGCTGGAGCTGGCGCATGCGCGTGACGACCGGGCGGTGGAGCCGGATCGGGAGGCGAAGTCGATCTCTGTCGAGGACACCTTCGAAACTGATCTTGTCGCGCGGCATGAGCTCGCCACGATCTTGCAGCGCGACGCACGCCAGGTGGCGCACCGGCTGCGAGCGGCCGGCCTCTTCGCGCACACGGTGTCGATCAAGGTGCGACTCCATGACTTCTCGACATTTACCAGATCGCGGACCTTGCCCACTGCCACGGATCGCGCTGACGTGATCGGCTCTGTCGCCACTGTCCTGCTCTCGGGAGTCGACGCCACCAGCGGAGTCCGGCTCCTTGGCGTCGGAGTCGCTGGACTGACCGATGTGCTCCAGGAGGACCTCTTTGCAGCAGACGGCTCATTTGCGGAACCGCCGGAAGATGCGGCGCAAGATCATCCGAGACCTGACGAGCAGCCCGGGTGGCAGGGCTGGCCACCTGGCATTGATGTCGAGCATGATCAACACGGGCGCGGATGGGTGTGGGGCTCGGGACTCGGCCGGGTGACCGTACGCTTTGAGACCCGGCACACCCCACCAGGCCCTGTCCGAACCTTCGCCTCCGACGATCCTGCGCTCCACAAGGTGGAGCCGATCTGATGCCGTGGCGAGCCGACCTTGGCTCGCTGAACTCCGCAACATTTGTGACGTCAGCCACTTTGTCGGAAACGCACGTGCACGTGCGCTCCCTGCGCCGTACAGATGTTGCAACCCGTGCAGAGCGACAGAAACCAACGTACACGTGCGTTTCCGCATTCAGAGGGCGAGAGGCACCTCCGCACCAGCGACGGGGACGATGCGAAGTGATGAGGACTTGGGTGAGCAGCGCTTAGGCTCGCGCATCGACCCCCGAAGCGGCCTCGATCAGCCCGAGAAATAGCCCGTAGTCCTCGCCACTTTCGGGATGCCACTGCACTCCCAGCCAGAAAGGCCTTTCCGGATCCTCTATGGCCTCGATGGTCCCATCGGCCGCGCGAGCGGTGACCTCGAAGCCAGGATGGGTGACCACCGACTGCATGTGATGACAGCTGACCTGCACCCGATCACCGACGAAGGTTCGCACCCGGGAACCTTCGCGAGTGCTGATCGATGTCCAGCCGAAGGCGTTGCCGCCCGGCGCGTGCTCCTCGTGGCCCACCACATCGGGTAGGTATTGCTCGAGTGAGCCGCCAGCACGAACCGCCATGACCTGCATGCCGCGGCAGATCCCAAGTGTCGGAAGACCGATGCGATCGGCGGCGTCCAACAGCCCGAACTCCCAGGCGTCCCGGTCGCGGCGCACCTTGGTCAAAGGATGAGGCAACTGCCCGTACCGCTCTGGATCCACGTCGGCGCCACCTGCGATGATCAAGCCATCAAGCCGGGAGACCACCTGCGCCATGCCGTCGTTCTGCGGTGGGAGCAGCACGACGACACCGCCCGCAGCCTCGACCGACCGGGTGTAGACCGCTGGCAGTAGGTCGGCGGACATGTTCCACACCGACCAGGCGGCCTGCTCGCGATAGGTGGTCAGGCCGATGACAGGCCGACCCGGTGTGCCCCCCAGCGCACTCATGGGCCCTATTCTCACATTCTTTCGAAACTGCGCCTCCGCTCCCAGTCGGTGACTGCGGCGTCGAACGCCGCCAGCTCGACATCAGCGATCGCGGTGTAGTGATCAACGACCTCATCCCCGAATGCGCTGCGTGCCAGCTGTGAGGAGTGGAAGGCCTGCCGCGCCTCGCGCAGCGTACCCGGAACGCTGGAGAAGTCGGATGAGTGAGCGGTGCCGGTCAGCCCCGGACCGAGTTCCAGATCATGATCGATCCCGTGGAGTCCGCCGGCGATCGTCGCCGCCATTGCGAGATAGGGATTGACATCCCCGCCTGGCACACGGTTTTCCACCATCGCCGACGGATCGCGACCCACGAGACGGATAGCAGAAGTGCGGTGGTCTCGTCCCCAGGCGATCGTGGTCGGTGCGAGCGATCCGCCAACGAACCGTTTGTAGGAGTTGATGTACGGCGCATATAGCAGCGTGAAGTCGTACAGGGTGGCGAGGACTCCGGCGACGAAGGAGTCGTACAGCTGGGTACGCCCGCGGTCGTTCCAGAAAACCGTCGTGCCGTCGCTGCCGTGCAATGACAGCTGAATGTGGCATGAGTTGCCCTGCTGCTCGTCGTAGGTAGCCATGAACGTAATGGATTTGCCGTGCTGAGCCGCGATCTCCTTCGCCATCGTCTTGAAGACCGCGTGGTTGTCGGCCGTCATCAGCGCATCGCCATGACAGAGGCTGATCTCATGTTGTCCGAGGTTGCGCTTCGCCTTGACTGACTCGACGTCGATTCCTGCGGCGTACACAGTGTTCCGGATGGTGCGCAGCAACGGTTCGATCCGGCTGCCGCCCATGATCGAGTAGTCCACGTTGTACTGGCTGACCGCTGCAAGATCACGATAGTGAGCATTCCAGGCTTCCTCGTAGCTGGTATGGAACGCCATGAACTCCAACTGCGTGCCCGCCAGAACGGTGTATCCCCGGCTCGCGGCAGCCGCCAACTGCTGCTTCAAGATCGTTCGCGGTGACTGAACGACCGGGGCCTGCTCCGGCCACACCGCATCGCACTGCACCATTGCCGCGCCCGGCTGATGGTGCAGCAATCGGATCGTTTGCAGGTCGAGGACAAAGTTCAGGTTGCCGTTGCCCTGGTCCGCTGGCGACACGTCGAAGCGGTCTGCGACGTTCATATCGACATCGACCGCCAAGAGGTATGCAGGGCCTTCAGTTCCTTGCTCCAGAACGTGCTCGGCGAAGTACGCTGCCTGGATTCGGCTGCCCTGCAAGCGTCCCTGCACATCGGTAAAGGCGACCACCACGGTGTCCACATCCCCCTCATTGATCCGCCGGCGAAGATCATGAACGCTGAGATGGCGGGCGTTGCGCAGCTCGGTCATGGGTGTTCCTCACTCCCTTGTCGGGTGCACGATCACAACACCTGGAAAGTCAAGATCGACGCTAGCCCAAAACCCTGGCTGAGGATGTGGTGGGCCGCAGGTCCCTAGGCTGTGCTCATGGCCATGTGGGTGGGTGCGCTGGAGTTCGACTTGCTGTTAGGGGAGGTGCATTCCCTCAAGGAGAAGCGCTCGCTGGTACGCCCCCTGATCGCGGAAGTCCGCAAGCGATTTGACCTCAGCGTCGCCGAAGTTGATCATCTCGAGCTGCACCGACGGGCTGGCATTGGAGTGGCCGCTGTCAGTCCCGACAGGGCACATCTGGTCGAGGTGCTCGATGCGGTAGAGCAGCTGGTCGCCTACCACCCTGAGGTCGAGTTGCTGTCGGCGCACCGCACACTGCGATCGGCGGATGATTAGAGCTGCTCGCGTAAATCGACGCGAGGCGGGAGCTCATCCCCGACGTTGGCACCGAGCACACCAGAACAGGTTGCGCCCGGCGAGCACTTCTCTGCGTACCTTGGATCCGCAGACCAGGCAGGCCATGCCGGCACGGCGGTAGACATAGACCTCACCGCCATGATCATCTTTGCGTGGCGGCCGGCCCATCGCCTCGGGGGTGTGCTCGGGACGCACCGTGTCGATCCGGTTGTTCACGACACCTTGCGGCATCAGTTCGACAAGATCAGTCCAGATCCGCAGCCAGCTCCGACGCCTCAGCTTGTTGCCAGGTCGATGCGGGTTGATCCGGTTGCGGAACAGCACCTCCGCGCGGTAGACGTTCCCCACCCCAGACAAGATGGCTTGGTCCATCACGAGTGCAGCGATCGGCCGGGCCGAACGTCGTATCCGGCGCCACGCAAGATCAGGATCGCCGTCGGTGCGGAGCGGATCAGGACCAAGTTCGCTCAGTTGTGAGGCGACCTCGGTCCGCGTCCGGACGACGCAGAGCTGGGGCCCACGCAGATCCGCGGCCGCCTGCTCGGTTGCGATCCGGGCCCGCACCTCGCCGCGTGGTGAATTCGGTGGGCCCAGCTCGAGACTGCCGATGAGACCCAGATGAATGTGCAGCAACCGATCGCCGTCAAACTCGCAGAACAGATGCTTGCCATGCGCCGTCGCCTCGATCATCCGTGTCTGATCCAGGAGTGCCGCCGACTCAGCAAAGCGACCCTGCGGGCTGGTGACAGACACCACCCGGCCGCCAAAAGCCTGTGTGAGGTCGAGAGCGAGCCGGTGCAGCGTGTGCCCTTCCGGCACGATCCCTCCTTCGGAGCTGGCCAGTGTCGTGTCACCAGTTGGCTCGCGTAACACTTCCATTGCGATCACTCACGCAGTCGGTGAATCTGCTTTAGCGTGTCAGGCATGACAGGTGCGTTGCCACCTGGGGGTCGTCCCTCAGGAACGCACGGCGGAGGAACACACTACTCGGGGACCACGCACGACTCTCGCGACCTCTGGCCGCGGGATTTTGGGCGGGACGGTGTTTCGGGACTGGTCACTCTCGACCGTGCCATGCGAGGGCGGGATGTCTCCCGCCCGGACCTTGACGACGAGCGCGTTGCAGCTGAGGTCATCGATGAGCTGCTCGCCCGTGTCGATGGGCGGCGACGTACTTGATGGCGCCGCTCGCTGCGCTCGCTGTCCAATGGCTCGCTGCGCTCGCTGCGATGTTCGCTGGAGAGCCGCCGTCTTCGTCGAACCCGACGAAACGACTGCCTTTGTAAGACTTCTCCGCCCTCACGCGTTTCGTCGACTTCTCCTGCAGATCGGCGGCGCGAACATCGCGGCCGCGCGGATCGCGCTTTTCATAGCCGCATACTTCGTCGTCGCTCGCCGACGAAAAGCATGTCCTCTCGCTCGTCCTCAGCACTGCGGCGCGCGCGATCCGAAAAAGCGACCCGATCCTTCAGCTAGGGGCTTCAGGCGTTCGTTGTCGACCGGGTCTTCTCATAGTCGGCGAGGAGCGCGATGCGCCGAGCGTGGCGTGCGTCGCCACTGAACGGCGTCGCGAGAAAAATGCGAACTATCTCCAGGGCCTCTTCCTGGGTATGCATCCGGGCCCCGACGGCGATCACATTCGCATCGTTGTGCTGTCGGCCGAGCCTGGCCGTGTCGAAGTTGTACGCAAGCGCAGCTCGGGCGCCAACCACCTTGTTCGCAGCGATCTGTTCGCCGTTCCCGGAGCCGCCAATCACAACGCACAACGAGCCGGGATCGGCCACAACAGCCTCAGCGGCCGGAATGCAAAAGACCGGATAATCGTCCTCGGCGTCGTAGGTGTGCGGCCCATGGTCAACCAGTTCGTGCCCGTCCGCTGTCAGGGCAGCGACCAAATAGTTCTTGAGCTCGAATCCGGCGTGATCGGTGCCGATGTGTACGCGCATGCGAGCACTATCCCAGATCGGGCCGTGACATGTGGAGCGTCTGCGGCTGCCGCGCCGCCTCTCCGAGCTGCTGAATACCGGCTGCCAGGCCACCGACGATGTCGCCGCCGGCAAATGAGGTCTGCATTGCCGCAGCCGCCAGGCGGCATTCAAGATCATCGAGCACTCGCCGCGCAGTCACACCGGTAACGATCTCCAGCTTGTGGAACTCCGGGTCGCACATCACCAGTACCGAATGATCGGGATCGGGGAGGGCCCGATGCAGCTTTTCCGCGTATGCGCGCGAGTCCTCTTCGGACACGCCCACGAATAGTGTGAACGTCAGGCCGGAGACAGCCTCGGCATTCCGGACGGCGCGCTTGAGCCGCTGCAGCTGACTCGGGGTGAACGAGTCACCAGCGGGCACCCGCGCCACCCACGTGTTCGCCGGTGTCGTCGCCCCTGACCTCCTCGGCCGCGACCTTCTCATCACCAGCCGTCGCCTCGGTCGCTTGGTCGCCGACACTCGGATTCGCGCCTGCCGCCTCCAGCTCAGCTGACTCGTGGGCACCCACCCAGAGCGGGTCGCTGGCCTGACTGATGTCACCCCGACCGGCGTGGGCGGCGGCATCGATCTTGGCGATGGCGATCACGACGACGAAGATCAACAAAGGAATCCCGACGAACAGGCCGAGAATCTGCAGGATCGTTGGTTCGGGTGCCTGTGGCCACCCCGAGAGCGTTTCCAGAGGCACTAGCATGCTCAGGAGTTCGTTCACGGCCCTACGTTATCGCCCCGACGTGGTTCCGCGGAGGTTTGCGAGCTGCCCAAGAGGAGGATTGTGTCATCTGCCGGCGCGCCACAGGCTCGCCCCGACGACCCGGCATCCGGTGTCGAGGCCGGTGCGGTGGTATCTCGGGTGGTGATGGATGCGGATCAGATCGCCCGCGCCTGTGCTCGGATGGCTCACCAGATACTCGAGGCGAACCGGGGTGCCGAGGGTTTGGTACTGCTGGGGATTCCCACTCGAGGTGTTCCGCTGGCCCATCGGCTCGCGACGGTCATGGACCAGGTGGAGGGAGTCCGGGTTCCGGTGGGTGCACTTGACGTGACGATGTACCGCGACGACCTGCGACGCCAACCCACCCGCGCGGTCGGACATACCAACCTGCCGGGCGAGATAGAAGGCAGCACCGTGGTACTGGTCGACGACGTACTTTATTCCGGACGTACGGTGCGTGCCGCCCTGGATGCTCTCGGTGATCTTGGCAGGCCACGCGCCGTTCGGCTGGCTGTGCTGGTGGACCGCGGTCACCGCGAATTGCCGATCCGCGCCGATCATGTCGGCTCCTACATCCCCACGCGGGCGGGCGAGCACGTCAGCGTCAGACTGGCCGAGCTCGACGGAGTGGACCAGGTCAGCATCGAACCAGTGATCGATCCAGTTCGCGGGGTGGCCTGATGCGCCACCTGCTGTCCGCCGCTGATCTTGATCGGACGGAGATCACCGAGATCTTGGATCTCGCAGAAGAGATGTCACTCGTACAGGGCCGCCCCGTCAAGAAGTTGCCCGCGCTGCGGGGGCGTACCGTGGTCAATCTCTTCTTCGAGGATTCCACGCGGACTCGCTCCTCCTTCGAGATCGCCGGTAAATGGCTGTCCGCGGATGTGATCAACATCAGCGCAAAAGGTTCCTCGGTATCGAAAGGTGAATCCCTGCGCGACACGGTGCTGACCGTCTCAGCTATGGGCGTCGATGCGCTGGTGATCAGGCATCACGCATCGGGCGCACCATGGCAGGCCTCCCGCTGGATCGATGCCCATGTGCTCAATGCCGGTGATGGGACACATGAACATCCCACCCAGGCTTTGCTCGATGCCTTTACGATCCGACGACATTTCCGGGGGTCGAACCCCGATCTGGCGAGCTTCGGAGGCAAGACGGTGGCGATCGTCGGAGACATCACCCACTCCCGGGTGGCACGTAGCAACGTCTTGCTGCTCAACACGCTTGGGGCGCAGGTGATCTTGGTCGCGCCGCCCACACTGCTGCCGGCCGGAATCGAAAGCTGGCCGGTGCTGGTGTGCACCGACCTTGATCAGGTACTCCCACAGGCCGACATTGTGATGATGCTCCGGGTGCAGCGGGAACGCATGTCAGGCGGATATTTCCCTACACCGCGCGAATACACGATCGGCTACGGCCTGACCCGTCCGAGGCTAGAGGCGATGAAGCCGGGCGCTGCGATCTGCCATCCCGGACCGATGAACCGCGGCTTGGAGATCTCCGCGGATGCCGCCGACGCGGCCAACTCGTTGATCTTGGACCAGGTGGCAGCTGGTGTGTCGGTACGCATGAGTGTGCTGTATGAGTTGCTGGGGGGCTCGGAGTGACGGGCCTGCTCATCCGCGGTGCCGATCTCGTCGGCCGCGGGCGGTCTGACCTGCTGATCAGCGACGGCCGCTTCGTCGACCCCGCAGAGGCGGGCGGCGACGTAGCCGATCTCGATGCCGACGGGTTGATCGCGTTACCCGGGCTGGTCGACCTGCATACTCACCTGCGGGAGCCCGGACGCGAAGACGCCGAGACTGTGGAGTCGGGCACGTTGGCCGCAGCGCGCGGAGGTTTTACCGCGGTTCTCGCGATGGCCAACACGACTCCAGTCACCGATACGGCAGAGGCGGCGGAGCATGTTGCCGCGCTCGGCACCCGCGATGGCCACACCCAGGTCGTACCGGTAGGCGCCGTGAGCAAAGGGCTTGACGGAGCTGAGCTAGCCGAGCTTGGGCTGATGGCTCGATCCAGCGCCGGCGTACGTGTGTTTTCAGACGATGGACGCTGCGTCTGGGACGCACGCCTCATGCGACGAGCGTTGGAGTATGTCCGAGCCTTCGATGGGGTCATCGCTCAGCACGCTCAGGATCCGCAGCTTGCCGGACCTGCGGCCTGCTGCCACGAGGGTGAGATCTCCGGAAAACTCGGACTCCCGGGCTGGCCTCCCCCAGCCGAGGCCGGCGTCGTGGCCAGAGACGTACAGATCGCCGAGCTCACCCGATCTCGGCTGCACATCTGCCACGTGTCCTGCACCGAGACCGTCGATGTCATCCGTTGGGCGAAACAGCGCGGCATCAATGTGACGGCGGAGGTTGCGCCCCATCACCTCATGCTGACCACTAACGAGGTGCTCGGTTATGACCCGACGTACAAGGTGAATCCCCCGTTGCGACCTCAAGAACACGTCGAGGCACTACGGGAGGCGCTTGCGGACGGGACCATCGATGCAGTGGCAACCGATCACGCGCCACACGCGCGGCACGACAAGGAGCACGCGTTCGCCGATGCCGCCTTCGGCATGCTCGGCCTGGAGACCGCACTGGGCGTCGTGATGGAGGCCATGATCAACTCCGGTCTGTTGAGCTGGCCAGAGCTTGCGAAACGGATGTCGATCATGCCAGCTCATATTGCGCGGCTTGACAGCCAGGGCGGGGTGCTTGCTGCAGGCGAGCCGGCCAACGTCGTGCTAGTGGATCCGACAGCCCGAGCGGTGGTCGACCGAGGCGCCTCAGCCTCTTTGTCGCGCAACAATCCCTGGCACGGCCGCGAACTGCCCGATCCGGTGGTCGCCACCATTTGGCAGGGTCGAGTCACGTACCAGAAACAACTTTGATGTTCGGCTCCGGATCGCGCGCCGCCGTGCTGAGGAGAAGCGAGGGACATGCCTTTCGCCCCGAGCGACGACGAAGTCGGCGGATTCCCGAGCGCGATCCGCGCGAGCGGAGCGAGCAATTAGACACGGCGCGCGGCGATGGCCACGCCCACCAGGGAAAGTGCACCACCCACAATTGCCAACAATGGCGGCACCTCGCCGAGGAGGAGCCAGCCGAGCAGGATGGTGATCGGTGGCACGGCGAACGTCGTGACGCCCAGCCTTCCGGCGGTGCTGTGCTTCAAGGCGTACGCCCAGGTGGAGAAGGCCAGCGCAGTCGGCACCAGTCCCAGGTAGACGACTCCGAGAATCTGCAGGGTGGGTGCGGCAGTGAGGTCACCGACCAGCTCACCGGCAAATGGCAGGCACGCGATGGTCCCGATGAGGCACCCTAGCCAGGTCACCTGCAGGGCAGGTATACGGCGAAGCACCACCTTCTGCGCCACCAAGGCAATCGAATACAGCGTGGCGCTGAGCAGCACCAGCAGAACTCCGACGAGGTCGGCTTTTCCTGTACTGGTGGCAATCCCGATGATCAAGGTGCCCGCGAATGCGACCAGCCCGCCGATCACGAGCATCCGTGGAAAGCCTTCGCCGAGGAGGATGCCCGCGAGCACGCCGATCAGGATCGGCGCAAGCTGGATGAGCATCGCGGCCGTGCCAGCGTCGACATGCTGCTCGCCGGCATTCAACGCGACGCTGTAACCAGCGAACCAGGCGACGCCGATCACAACCGTGAGCCCCCATTCCGTGGCGCTTAGGCGAACCAGCTTGCGCCCGATCATCATGGCGCTGAGAGCGAGGCTGGCCACGAGCAGCCGACCTAGGGCGAGGGCCCCGGGATGGATGTCGTGCGCCGCGTACCGGATCACCACGAAAGCCGAAGCCCAGGCGAGGACGGTGATCGTCACCGCGAGAGCGGGCCGCCAGCTCGACGCCGGTCTGTTGATCTTGGTCTGCCGGATCTCCCCCACGGCGCTGATCACCGGTCAAGCATCGCGCGGCGTACTGTTAAGCACAAGCAAATTCACATTCGGGGTACTGTTTAGGATTCGTGAAATGTTGCACCTTGAGCGCCTTCAGGCACTGCAGGCGGTGTCCACCTTCGGCTCGGTAACCGGCGCGGCCGCGGCGCTGCGGCTGACCCCATCGGCAGTCTCTCAGCAGCTCGGCAAGTTGCAGCGTGATGTTGGCCAGCGGCTGATCGAGCCATACGGCCGCGGCGTACGACTCACGCCAGCAGGTACGCTTCTGGCGAGACGGGCGCACGCGATCCTGTCCGAGGTCGAGAACGCTGAGAGTGAGCTCGACCGACAGCGAGATCAGGTCGTTGGCGATCTGGAGATCGCTGGTTTTGCCACTGCCGCGCGCGCAATCCTTCCGCAAACCGTGACCCGGCTGCGGAGGGAGCATCAACAGCTCAGGCTTCGGGTATCGGAACGGCAGCCGGACGAGGCAATCCGGCTGGTCATAGCGGGACACCTCGACATTGCCTTGGTCAATGACTGGATGAATGCACCACTGGTGCTGCCGGACGGCGTGGAACGCCTGCTGATCATGAACGACGCCGTTGATCTCGCGGTGCCGGCTGACCATCCGCTCGCCGAGCGGAAGAGCGTTGAGCTCACCGAACTTTGTGCCGAGCCTTGGATCACCTGGCCGTACGGGGCAATCTGCCACGAGTGGCTGACACAAACACTGCGGCAGCACGGGCTGACCCCAGAAGTGACCCATACCGCTGAAGAGCATCAGACGCAGCTCGCGATGGTGGCCGCAGGGCTGGGCATCGCTGTCATGCCGAGGCTGGGGCGCGGATCGACGGACGGAGCCTCGATCATCCCTCTCAAGCCGAGGTTTTCCCGCCAGATCTATACCATCTGGCGGACCCTGGCCTCCGAACGACCGGCCATCGCAGTCACCGTTTCGGCGATCCGCGAAGTCGCACAAAGCCTCGCTGACGACTGACTGCGGCCCATCACCGACTTGTCAGCGTCTCAGCTGGCCATACCACGCTGGGACGATGACAAGTCGGTAAGGGATGCGTAGCCACACCTTAGGCTGAGGCACATGCCGGACTGGTTGCCTGTAAATCTCACCGAACTGGTGGTGTTTAAGCCGCTTCGCATCGTGCTCTTGATCATTGGGGCGTTCGTGCTGCGGCGGGTGCTCCATCGCTTGATCAATCGTTCGGTGCGACGGGCGATCGACCGGCCCCTCAGCTCACGCAATGAGATGACCCAGAAATTGATCACGGCCACCACAGTGTCCGCTGAGCGTCGCAAGCAACGGCTCTCAGCGCTCGGCTCACTGGCTCAGAGCACAGTGACTTTCGTGATCTTCGCCGTCGTCATCCTGATGATCTTGGCCGAGCTGGGCTACAACATCACCACGATCTTGGCGGGCACGACGGTCATCGCCGTCACCGTCGCCTTCGGCCTGCAGAGCATTGTGAAGGATCTCGTCTCGGGCATCTTCATGCTGGTCGAGGATCAGCTCGGCGTCGGCGACTACGTGGACATGGATATGGCCTCTGGTGTGGTCGAGGCCATTGGGTTGCGGGTCACAGAATTGCGAGGTAAGGACGGCACAGCCTGGTACGTCCGAAACGGCGAAGTCCTCCGCGTTGGCAACTTCAGTCAGGGCGGTCCGGGTGAGCCACCAGCTGATGCGAAACCTGAACTGGCTTGATGGCGGCCCCTGGCCTACTCAGACAGCGAGGCCTCGACTGTGATTGTCGTACCGGTGATTGCCTTAGAAACGGGGCAGTTGACCTTGGCGTCCTGAGCGGCCTCTTCGAACTGCTCCGCGGTAATACCAGGCACCACCCCTGTCACGGTCAGCTTGATGCCGGTGATGTTCGGAGGGTCGAAGGTGACATCGGCTCGGGTATCCAGCGAGGTAGGCGGGTTGCCGCCGCGGGAGAGGTAGCCGGCCAACTGCATCGAGAAGCACGTGGAGTGAGCGGCAGCGATCAGCTCCTCGGGGCTGGTGTGGCCCTCCGGTTGATCGGCGCGCCACCGCCAGCTGACCTGGAAGCTGCCCGTGCCGGACGAGACAAGCTCAACCTCGCCCTGGCCCTCGAAGAGAGATCCTTCCCAGTGGGCTTCCGCGGTACGGACTGTAGCCATGAACTGACTCCTCCCGATGGATGTATGGCGCGTACGCGGTCTCATCCTGCCAGCCCCTCGCACGCGTGATAGACAATGGGTCCCGATGTCCGAATACGCGCCTCTCCAGACCTTCTACGACGCCGTCGGCGGCCACGCGACCTTCGTTGCACTTGTCAAACGGTTCTACGAGGGGGTTGCGTCTGATCCGCCACTGCGCGCGCTGTATCCGGGAGATGATCTTGCTTCGGCCGAAGAGCGGCTGCGGATGTTCCTGGAGCAGTACTGGGGCGGTCCAACCACCTACAGCGAGCAACGCGGCCATCCGCGGCTCCGGATGCGCCACGCACCGTTCGCCGTGACGCCAGCGATGCGAGACCGCTGGTTGCAGCACATGCGGGATGCGATCGACTCGATTGAGCTGACACCGCAACAGGAGCACGAGTTGTGGACCTACATGGAGCGGGCAGCGTACTCCATGGTGAACACCTTCGACGAGCATCCGGGCACAGTTCCAGGGCTTCAGTTGTAGACGCCAAGCACCTCGCGGCTTCTGGCTTTCCGAAAGGTCGGCATGTGACATGCCGAAGCGGCTAGCTCCCCGACTCATCTCCTGGGCATCGATCCTCGACGCTCAGACCGAGGCCCAAGCCGTCCGGGCCGCCCGCATGCCCTTCGTCCATCCCCACATCGCACTCATGCCCGATGCCCACCTCGGCAAAGGCGCCACAGTCGGATCAGTGATCCCGACCGAACGCGCGATCATCCCAGCGGCCGTCGGTGTGGACATCGGCTGCGGCATGATCGCCGTCCAGACCCAATTCCAGGCTGCCGAACTTCCCGCCAGCAGAGCCCCCCTGCGGAAGGCGATCGAGGCATCGATCCCCCTCGGCGCCGGACAGTACAACACCCGGATCCGGCGACCCGAGACCTCCTTGCGAATCGCTGATCTTGAATCGCTGGCCCTCAAGCTCTCCGTTTCCGCCGACAGCTACGCCGCCAACTGGCGCGAGCAACTCGGCTCGCTCGGCTCGGGAAACCACTTCATCGAAGTCTCCCTTGATCAAGACGACCGTGTCTGGATGTTCCTGCACTCTGGCAGCCGGGGGATCGGCAACAAGATCGCGAAGCATCACATCGCGCAAGCCCAAGATCTCATGAAGACCTGGTGGATCGACCTCCCTGATCCGGATCTGGCCTATCTCGTCGAAGGCACTCAACACTTCGACACCTACATCGCCGAGCTCACCTGGGCTCAAGAGTTTGCCCGGCTCAACCGCGCCGAGATGATGGCCCGGGTACGGACGGTATTCGAGGAATGGATCGGCGGCGAAATGAGTGTTGAGCAGGAGGTCAATTGCCACCACAACTACACCGTGAAGGAGCGCCATTTCGGCCACGATGTCTGGCTCTCCCGCAAAGGCGCAATCGACGCAAGCCTCGGCACTTGGGGACTGATCCCGGGCAGCATGGGTACTCGCTCTTACGTCGTCCAGGGCAAGGGCAACCGTCTCGCCCTCAACAGCGCGCCTCATGGCGCCGGTCGGAACTACTCCCGCTCTGCGGCCCGCAAGAGGTTCACCGTCGAGGAGCTTCGGCAGGCCATGGCCGGAATCGAGTATCGGGATACGGCCGCCTTTATCGACGAGATCCCACAGGCGTACAAGCCGATCGACGTGGTTATGGAGGACGCGCGGGATCTGGTCGACGTTCGGTACGAGCTCCGGCAGATCGTCAACGTGAAGGGCGATTGATGGCGTCGCGCATTCACGAGGTCACGTTGACGGCCGCCCACCTGGCGAGGGCCGACCGCTGCTCTACTGTCAACGGCGACTCTCCTACCACGACGGTCCGCGCCGTCGCAAAGAGCGCGCTCGAGGAGGCTGGATCGCGGATTTCTGCGGCCAGCGTAAAAGAGCGATCGCCAATTGTCGCGACTGCTGTGCCTACCTCGTACGGCTCTGTCCTGAAGTCGAGCGGCTTCAGGTAGTCCAGGTCCTGGCGGACCACCATCCAGACCTCCTCAGGCTGCCAGCCGATCGTGCTGGTGATGAGGTTGATCCTGGCCTCTTGGATGTAGTCGTAGTACTTCACGTTGTTGACGTGGCCGTACGAGTCGAGGTCGGACCAGCGCACGGTCAGCCGATAACGATGAGCATTTTCCAGAGTGGCCACCTTGGCCAGCACACGTAACGGCTCCGCAGGCGCCAGGCCCTCGCCGAGCAGTTCTCGCTCTTCAGCGGTTAGGCGCCGCAATGCATTGCTGGCTAGGTCAAATGGCACGACTCCTGTGCGAGCCCGGGCTGCTAGGTCGGCGCCGTCATAGATCTCGTAGCCGATGGAGAACCGGCTGGCGCCAATGGCATCCAACCAGAGGTTGATTGTCAAGGGTTGGTCGCTGAAGGTGACCGGTCTCAGGTACTCGAGCTGGTGGCTCACTACAAGCGTGCCGGAATCGAGCAGATGATGCAGCACCGGCGACCCAGAAAGCAGGTAGGCGACCCGAGCTTCCTGCAGGTAGTCCAGGTACGCTGCGTTGTTCACATGACCCTGGGCGTCCATGTCCCCCCAGCGCATCTGACAGCTGTGGGTGTACGGGCTCACGATCGTTGATCCTGTCAGAAGACCAATCCCTCCAACGACCATCACGTAGGGTCTCCTCCATGAGAGTCGCAATTGTCACAGGTGCGGGCCGCGGCATTGGTGCCGCAATCGCGCATCGGCTCGCCGCCGACGGCATGTCCGTCGGCGTTGTTGATCTTGATGAGCAGGCGAGTGCGCGCACTGCCAAGGAGATCACGGAAAACGGCGGCCGTGCGATCCCCATTGGCGCCGATGTCGCGGACGAACGGGCCGCGGCTGATGCGGTGCTACAGACTGCTGCCGAGCTTGGACCGGTGGCAGTGTTGATCAACGGTGCCGGCATCATCCGAGATAACTTGATCTTCAAGATGAGCACGGATGACTGGGATGCAGTCATGGACGTTCACCTTCGTGGCGCTTTCTTGATGAGCCGGGCAGCCCAGACCCACATGACGCAGGCCAAGTGGGGTCGCATTATCAACATCTCCTCCACATCGGCACTGGGCAACCGCGGTCAGGCCAATTACGCCGCAGCCAAAGCTGGCTTGATCGGCTTTACAAAGACCCTTGCTTTGGAGCTGGGCAAGTTCGGCGTGACGGCAAACGCGATTGCGCCAGGCTTCATCGAGACGGACATGACGCAAGCGTCGGCCGCACGCCAGGGCTTGGACTTCGAAGAGTGGAAGCTGGCCGCCGCGCGGGACATCCCGGTCGGTCGCATCGGACAACCCGAAGATGTCGCTGCAGTCGCGAGCTTCCTGTGCCGGGCCGATGCGGGCTACGTCTCCGGCCAGGTCATCTACGTCAACGGTGGTGCCAGGGCATAGTGGCACCCAACCGGGGCCTCGGGACGCCGGCGACAACGGCGAGCGGTAGCCAGCGATCGCGAGAGGCCTGGATGGGCCTGGCGGGAGCCCGATCTAGCTGCGAGCGTCGGGAATCGCGCGCCGCCGCACGGAGGAGGAGCGAGCAGAGGCGTCGTTTCGTCTGCGAGCGACGACGACGCGGCGGATTGCTAGCGCGATGCGCGAGCAGCTAAAGCTCAGCGAGGGCGGATGGTTGCCTCACGCGTTCGCCGGGACCGCTCGCCCAGTCAGTCGGACTCGTACATGCTGTTCAGCACGTCGGCGTACTTCTTCTCCACGGCTCTGCGCCGGATCTTCAGGCTCGGCGTGACCTCACCCTCCTCAACACTCAGCTCTGAGGGCAAGATCTCGAACCTCTTGATCGTCTCCCAGCGCTCGAGGGACTGGTTGGCCTCCGCGACTTGACTCTCAATCAGGTCACGGACCTCCTGTGAGCCGGCCAGTTCCTCGAACGAGGAGTAGCTCAGCCCTTGCTCCTTGGCCCAGCCCTCCATGGCCTCCGGATCAAGCGTGATCAACGCCGTGGCGTACTTGCGGCCATCGCCATGCACCAGAGTCTGGCTGATGTGAGGGCTGGCAACCTTCAGCACACCCTCAACCTTCTGCGGGGCGACGTACTTGCCGCCAGAGGTCTTGATCAGGTCCTTCTTCCGATCAGTGATCCGTAGATAGCCCTGCTCGTCGAGCTCACCAATGTCCCCGGTCGCGAACCAGCCGTCGGTGAGCGCCTCCGCAGTGGCCTCCGGCAGGTTGTGGTAACCGCGCATCACACCCGGGCCATTGATCAAGACCTCGCCATCGTTGGCGATCTTCACCTGCGAGCCCGGGACCGGCGGACCCACTGTCCCGAAGCGCGTGGCACGCGGGTTGTTCACGCAGGTCGCAGCGCTGGTCTCGGTGAGGCCGTAGCCCTCGAGGATCAACAGC
>JBKPBV010000216.1:0-9079 GCA_046727055.1 Actinomycetota bacterium
GGTTGCGGCCGCAGCCGAGTTTGCTCTGGAGGGGCTGTACCTGACCCGCCGGATCGAGAAGGATTTTGTCGATGGGCGCACGGTCTACGGATCAGCCTGACGGGAGCTGATCATGGTTTCCGACAACAGCGGTCCTGATCACTCGGGCAGGGCCTACCACCGTTTCCGCTACGGGCCATGGCGTGGCGGGCCCGATCCGCTGCAGCCCCCCTTTGACGTCCGCGCCGCCATCGACCGCATCGGTCAGGACGTGCTCTCGGCGGGGACGGTCCACGACGCCCTGCGAGACCTGATGCGCCGCGGCATCAACGGGCGCGGCGGCCTTGACCGGCTGACTGAGAAGGTCAGGAGGCTGCGCGCGCAGGCGCGCCGCCGCGGCGATCTAGATGGTGTTCTGGCTCAGGTGCGGGCAGCGCTGGACCAGGCGCTTGCGGAGGAGCGAGACACCTTGGCAGCCAGCGATTCCGAGGAGGCCCGGCTTGCGGAGCTCGAGCTGGACACGCTGCCCGACGATGTCGCTGGAGCTGTCCGCGGCCTTGATCAATACTCATGGCGATCCGCGCAGGCACGCGACATCTTTGAGGCGATCAAGACGATGCTGCAGCGTGAAGTGCTGGACGCTCAGTTCGCCGGCATCAAGCAGGCCCTTGAGTCGCCAGATTCTGAGGCTATGCAGCGCGTCAAGGATATGTTGGCTGATCTCAACGCACTCCTCGCTGCGCACGCGCGACAGGAAGATACGACCGACCAGTTCGCGGAGTTCATGGAGCGCCACAGTGAGTTCTTTCCCGAACAGCCGGACACGATCGAGGAGCTGATCGATGCGCTTGCCCGGCGCGAAGCCGCCGGCATTCGGCTGATGGCCTCACTCAGCCCGGAGCAGCGCGAGAAGCTAAGCCAACTGATGAGCCACGTACTCGCCGACGCCGATCTTGCCGCCGAGATGGCGCAGCTGGCCGACAACCTGCGAGCGTTGCGTCCTTACCTCGATCGTGACCAGCCCGTAAGCATGCGCCCGGGAGGCGAGCCGCTCGGCTACAGCACCGCCGTTGCGGCGGTTGCCGACTTGGCTGATCTGGAGGAGCTGGATGCGCAGCTGTCGCAGCGTGACCAGGTTTCGACGCTCGACGATGTCGATGTCGAACTGCTTGAGAAGCATCTTGGCCGCGATGCCGTGAGCGACCTGCAGGCACTCCGTGATCTTGAACGGGAGCTGGAGCTGCAGGGCTACCTGTCGAGAGGCGACGATGGGCTGCGGCTCACCCCGCGTTCGGTTCGACGGCTCGGACAGACCGCGCTACGGAGGGTTTCGCTCAGCTCGACACTTCGAGCAATGGTGATCATGATGACCACCGGACCGGCGCGGCCGATGAGCCCACCGGGCTGACCAGGACCTGGGTCTTTGGCGACGAACTGCCCATCGACGCGCCGCGTACGGTGTCAAACGCCTTGCGCCGGGCGGGACTGGGCCCAGCTGGCGTGGATTTGGATGTCGGTGATTTTGAGGTCACCGAAACCGAGCGGCGGACCAG
Organism: Actinomycetota bacterium; assembly: GCA_046727055.1. Taxonomy (GTDB): domain Bacteria; phylum Actinomycetota; class Actinomycetes; order Propionibacteriales; family Propionibacteriaceae; genus Microlunatus. The sequence goes on from JBKPBV010000216.1 coordinate 1,533, forward strand.
TGCCGCGGTCGCGCTCTGCGTAGACCTCTCGTTCTCCATGGTGCATGACGGGCGATGGGGTCCGATGAAGCAAACGGCACTGGCGCTTAACCACCTGATTGAGACCCGCTTCCGGCAGGATGCACTTCAGGTGATCGGCTTCAACCGCCTTGCGCGCCGACTGACGCCAGTCCAGCTCGCTGAAGCCGAGCCGGACTGGGTGCAGGGCTCTAATCTGCAGCATGCTTTGATGCTCGCCCTGCGCCATGTTCGTCGTCACGCAGATGCCGAGCCGGTCGTGCTGGTGGTCACCGACGGCGAGCCGACAGCGCACCTGACGGGTGGCGGAGAGGCCTATTTTCACTGGCCGACGACTTCGGAGACCATCCGCGCCACGATCGCTGAGGTGGATGAGCTCACCCGTTACGGCGCGACAATCAACACATTCATGCTCGGCGAGGACGCAGGGCTGGCCCGGTTTGTGGATGCGCTTGCCCGCCGCGCCGGCGGTCGGGTGTTCACCCCTGACATCTCTCGGCTCGGGGAGTATGTGGTCACGGACTATCTGAGGGCGCGCCGCGGGCGGCGGTAGCCGGGCGGTGCGAGCCGGCTATCAGGACACCGCGTTCAGTACCGTTTGCCGCTGGCGCTGCAGGATCTCGGCGAGGTAGGTGCCATAACCCGACTTCGACAACGCGCGAGCGCGCTGCTCGAGTTCTTCGTCGGTCAGGAACCCTTGCCGCCAAGCTGCCTCCTCAGGTGCACCAACCTTGAGCCCTTGACGCGCCTCAATTGTGCGCACGAAGTTGCTGGCGTCGTTCATTGAGTCGAAGGTGCCGGTGTCCAGCCATGCGGTGCCGCGGGGGAGGACGCCCACGTGGAGTTTCCCGGCCTCCAGGTAGTACCGGTTCACGTCGGTTATCTCGTACTCGCCGCGAACCGACGGTTTGAGTCGGGCGGCAATGCCAATCACATCGTTGTCGTAGAAGTAGAGGCCGGGAACCGCGTAATTCGACTTGGGGTGACCAGGCTTCTCCTCGAGTGAAATCGCTCGACCCCCGGCATCGAATTCCACAACGCCGTACGCCCCGGGCTCAGCGACCCAGTAGGCGAAGACAGCACCGCCCGCGACGTCGGTGAATCGCTGCAGTTGAGTGCCCAAGCCCGGTCCGTAGAAGATGTTGTCACCAAGCACCAAGGCCACCTTCTCCGAGCCGATGAAGTTAGCGCCGATCACAAAAGCTTGGGCAAGCCCGTCCGGCGAGGGCTGCTCGGCGTAGCTGATCGAGATGCCGAATTGTGAGCCGTCTCCAAGTAGGCGTCGGAAGGCTGGCGCATCGTGGGGGGTGGTGATCACCAAAACGTCACGGATTCCGGCGAAGATCAACGTCGACAGCGGATAATAGATCATCGGCTTGTCATAGACCGGAACCAGCTGCTTGCTCACCCCAAGGGTGACCGGATTTAGTCGGGTCCCAGAGCCCCCGGCCAAGATGATGCCTCGCATGGCGCTTAGTCTCGCAGAATGAGGCGTTGGAACACCTCGGTATTGCACAGCCGAGGGGTCCATAAGATGACTCGCATGACGAAAATTCTGGTGACTGGCGGGGCAGGATTCATCGGATCCAACTTCGTTCACTATGTGCTCGACCACACCGACTACTCGGTCACGGTATTGGACAAACTGACCTACGCCGGCAATCGCGAGTCCCTCACGGGCCTTCCCACGAATCGCTTCACCTTTATCCACGGCGACGTCTGTAACGCCAGCCTGGTTCATGGATTGATCCGCCGGCATGATCTCGTGGTGCACTTTGCGGCCGAGTCTCACAATGACAACTCCCTCCGTGATCCATCGGTCTTCATCACCACGAACCTGGTCGGCACCTATACGCTGCTGGAGGCCGTGCGCAGGTACGGCGTCCGATACCACCACGTCTCCACCGACGAGGTCTACGGCGAGCTTGCGCTCGGCGACCCGAACCGATTCACCGAGCTGTCGCCCTACAACCCGTCGAGCCCGTACTCCGCGACCAAGGCCGGCTCCGATCACCTGGTGCGGGCCTGGGTGCGCTCCTTCGGCGTGGAGGCGACGCTAAGCAACTGTTCGAACAACTACGGTCCTTATCAACACGTCGAGAAGTTCATTCCACGGCAGATCACCAATATCCTGGACGGCCGCCGTCCGAAGCTCTATGGAGCTGGCCTGAATATCCGCGACTGGATCCATGTCGATGATCACAGCTCCGCGGTGCTACTGATCACGGCAGAAGGCAAGATCGGCGAGACGTACCTCATCGGTGCTGATGGCGAGCGAGACAACAAGCAGGTCGTGGAAATGATCTTGGAGCTGCTTGGGCAGCCGCGTGACGCATACGATCAGGTCACCGATCGCGCCGGCCACGACATGCGCTACGCCATTGACTCGACCAAGATCAGATTAGAACTGGGTTGGCGCCCGATCTTCTCCGATTTCGAGGCAGGCCTGGCCGCAACGATCGCGTGGTACCAGGTCAATGAAGCATGGTGGCGCCCCCAGAAGGCTGAGACCGAGGCGATGTACGCCGGCCAAGGACAGTAAGTAGTCGATGCCCGAGCTGGCGATCACCCGGGCTCCAATCCCGGGCCTTCTAGTCATCTCCTTGGATGTCAGAAGTGACAACCGGGGCTGGTTCAAGGAGAACTGGCAACGCGAGAAGATGACCGATCTTGGCTTGCCAGACTTCGGGCCAGTGCAGAACAACGTCTCGTTCAACAACCGAGTGGGTGCGACACGTGGCATCCATGCCGAGCCGTGGGACAAGCTGGTGTCACTCGCGACCGGGCGGATCTTCGGTGCGTGGGTCGACCTACGACCAGGTGATGGATTCGGTCGCTGCTTCACTGCAGAGATGGGCCCCGAGACCGCCGTCTTTGTGCCACGCGGGGTCGGGAACGCCTTCCAGACCCTGGCTGAGCAGACCGCTTATTCGTATCTGGTCAATGATCACTGGAGGCCGGCGGCGAAGGAGTCCTACACCTTCGTCAACGTCGCCGACGAGACGCTGGCAATCAACTGGCCGATTCGGCTCGAGCAGGCGGAGCTGTCGGAGGCCGACAAGGCTCATCCGCGACTCGCCGATGTCATGCCCGTGGCACCCAAGAAGATCTTGGTCGTCGGCGCTGCAGGTCAGTTGGGGCGTGCGTTGATCAAGGCGATTCCCGGAGCGGTCCCAGTGACACGCGCAACGCTCGACATGGCAAACGCCGAGTCGATCAGGGGCTTCGACTTCGCACCCTACGGCGTCGTGATCAACGCGGCCGGATACACCAAGGTCGACGCTGCCGAGACCGAGGCTGGCCGGCGCGATGCGTGGGCGGTCAATGTCGCCGGCGTTGGGGCCGTGGTCGAGGCAGCGCGGAGGCACCGCTTCACCCTGGTCCACGTCTCTTCTGACTACGTCTTTGACGGCTCGCAGATGATCCATACGGAGACTGAGCCTTTTTCACCGCTCGGCGTGTACGGCCAAACAAAAGCAGCCGGTGACGCGCTGGTTGGATCGCTGCCCGCGCACTACCTGCTGAGGACTAGCTGGGTGATCGGCGAGGGCCACAACTTCGTGCGCACCATGGCCTCCCTGGCGGACCGCGGCGTCAACCCTGAGGTCGTGGATGATCAGTTCGGCCGACTCACCTTCACGACCGAAATCAGCCGCGCGATAGTGCATCTGCTACAGGTCGCAGCGCCCTACGGTACCTACAACCTCAGCAACCATGGCGAGCCCATGACTTGGGCCGGCATCGCTCGGGTGGTCTTTGAGGCGCGTGGCCGTGAAGCAGCTTCGGTGAAGAGTGTGACAACCGCTGAGTATGCGGCTGGTAAATCGCTGGCTCCCCGCCCGCGGCACAGTGTGCTCAGTTTGGACAAGATCGTCAGCTGCGGGTTCCGACCGGCGGATTCGATGAGTCAGTTGCAGGCGTACCTGTCAAGTTTGGGCTGAGTGCCCGAGGGGTCGTCTGATGGACATCCAGCTCGACGCTGGCGCGCGGCCCGCGAACGAAGAGCGCGCTGAGCGTCAGCAGCAAGCCGGCAGTCGCCACAGCAACAAAGCCTGCCTGTGCGCCTGAGCTGTCGATCACGTAGCCGACAGCAGCTGCACCGACGGCTACACCCGCGACCATGCCAGTCGAGTTCCAAGCAAGTGCCTCGGTCAGTCGGCTCTGGTCGACCGCCGACTGGATCACCCCGACCGAAGCGATCAGCGTTGGCGCAATAGCCATGCCGCTGAGGATCAGCAGCAGGGCAACGCCGACCGGATGGCTTACGAACGGGAGCGGCAGCAGGGAGAGCGCGAGCATGGTCGCTCCCACGCGGAAGCGGCGAGCGGGAGACGCCCGCCAGATGATCGCCCCGGTTACGGCACCTGCGACCAGCGATCCGAACGACCAAGCGATCAAGATCAGGCCGGCGTACGGAAGCACGCCCGCCTCCTTCGCGAACGCGACGACATTGACCTCCATGCCCCCAAACACCATGCCGAGGGCACCTGAGGCGATGGCGACCGGCAAAAGGACACGCCACGGCAACCGACTCGATCCCATATGCCCGTGTGGCGTCGACCGGATCGGCGGCTGGCTGCTGCGCTGAGCAGCAAGAGCAATGGCACCAATGAGCCCGATGACGGCGCTGACGCTGACTCCGAGCGCCGGATGCAGAGCAGTGGCGAGGAAGGTGACCAGCACCGGTCCGATGATGAAGACCACTTCGTCCAGCATGGCCTCGAGTGCGAACGCGGTGTGCAGTAAAGGAGAACCGTTCAGCCGGAGGGTCCAACGCGCCCGTACGGCGGATCCAGCCATGCTGAAACCGATCCCCACACCGATGGCCGTGACGAGGCTCACTGCCAGCGGCCAAGCCAGGTCTATCGCAATGACCAGGAGTGCGACGCTGAGCACGTTGATCAGGACCGCGAGTAGCAAGGTTCGAGCCTGCCCAACGCGGTCAGTTGCGCGGCCCCAGAACGGAGCCACGACAGCAGCACTTACCGTGGTGGCGGCGGTGAGCAATCCCGCCAGGCCGAAGGAGCCTGTGGTCAGCGACACCAGCAGCACGATCCCGATGCCCGTCATGGACATCGGCAGCCTTGCCACCAAACCGGCGAGGCTGAAGGCCACGGCGCGACGGTCCGAGAGCACCTGCTGGTATGGGCGAATATTTAGCAAGGGGGACGACCCCCTTGAACCCCCGCGGCCACGACTCTCCTCCCTGTACGCAAAGATCACGCCTGTGGGTGATCACTCCGCAACGTCTCTTGAAGCATCAAGAAGCCAGCCAGGCAACGCACTTTCGCCGTATGAGGCAGTCCTGCTGGTGTCCTTCGGCGGCCCAGAGCGTCCGGAGGACGTGATGCCGTTCCTGGAGAACGTCACCCGTGGTCGGGGCATTCCCGCCGAACGACTGGCTGAGGTCGGTCAGCACTACCTGCTGTTTGGCGGTAAGAGCCCAATCAACGATCAGTGTCGCAGGCTGCTCGCGGCCTTGACGAACGAATTACGCCGCCGCGGCCTGCAGCTGCCGCTCTATTGGGGAAACCGGAACTGGAACCCCTTTCTTGATGCCGAGCTCCGTGCGATCGAACGAGATGGTCACCGCCGAGTGCTTGCCGTCGTGACGAGCGCGTACCCGTCGTATTCCTCCTGCCGTCAGTACCGGGAAAACCTCTTTGAGGCAGCGCAAGGGCCTCAGGCCCAGATCGACCGGATCCGGCACTATGCCAACCACCCGGGTTTTGTTGCAGCCTCGGTGGACGGCACCCTCAGGGCTCTTGAGACATTAGGGAGGGCAGACGAGGCCCGCCTGGTGTTTGTCACTCATTCGATCCCGACCGCCATGGCTGAGACCGCAGGTCCGACACCTCGGAGCCGCACAGGAGCGTATGTCGACTGGCACGCAGTCGTTGCGTCGGCGGTGACACATTGGGTCAGCAAGCAGCGAGGCCGAAGGTACCAGTCCGACCTTGTCTATTGTTCACGATCCGGCCCCGCCAGCCAGCCGTGGCTTGAGCCAGACATCAACGATCATCTGCGGCAGCTCGCCGCTAGCGACGTACCGGCCGTTGTTGTGGTGCCGATTGGCTTCGTGTCCGACCACATGGAGGTGGTCTTCGATCTGGATACCGAGGCAGCTGCGACGGCTGCCGAGTGCGGCATCGCCTTCGCGCGGGCAGCTACCGCCGGTGATCATCCAGCGTTCGTAAGCGGGCTGGTTGACCTGATGCTGGAGCGGGCGGCGGCGGCCCGCGGTGAAGGGCCCGGCAAACCGGTGGTGGGATCCGGGATTGCAGGCTGGTACGAGTGCCGGACCAGCTGCTGCCCAAACCTCAGAGACCCAGGTCGCCCAGCGCTGTGTGAGGTGGCCGGCTGAGCGGGTTTTACCCCGGTGTTGGGGGTATCTCAGCACCGCATGACAGAGGCGCTCGTGGACGGCGAATACCCGCTTTGGAGCGGGAATTTTGGACACGCGACAGCGTTATAGCGGCAGCGAGCAGCCATAGCACGCATATCGGTTGATTCGTGTGGTATGACTGCGCACGAGTCAGATCATGATCTGGGCTTTCCGGGCCCGGGAAGGCAAAGATGGCGACCGATTACGACGCCCCTCGCAAGACCGATGAAGAACTGAACGAAGACAGCATTGAAGAGCTCAAGACTCGCCGTAACGATAAGAACTCCGGGAAGGTTGACGAAGACGAGGCCGAGGCGGCGGAAGCATTCGAGCTTCCTGGCGCGGACCTCTCCCACGAAGAGCTGACAGTTCGGGTGCTACCACGCCAGTCCGATGAGTTCACCTGCGCTAGCTGTTTCTTAGTACGGCATCGCAGCCAGATCGCCGAGATTGGTCCCAATGGAGAGGCTTACTGCTTCGACTGCGCGGGATGAGATCGAAATCTCCGATGCTCGATGTTCACTCCTGGTGCGGCTGGTGAGGCCGGTGGAGTATCCAGCTGCAGATGGGGATTTGGCTGGTCTTTGGATCTGCCCTCGCTGCGGCGCCAGGTTGCCGAGCAGGAATCTGTGGCACTCCTGTGGCACGTTCACACTCGAGGATTTGTTTGCGAAGTCCAGTCCAGCTGCCTTGCAGCGTGGTTGCAGGAGTCCCATGACGTTGTCGGGATGAAAAGCAACCTACGAGATCACTAGGCTCTGCGAGCCTCACCCTAGCTGCGTGCTACATGATCACTTAGGCTGGAGTCACCGAACGCGTACACGCAGCAGTGCGGGCCCATCTGGGGTGGTCGGCGGTTGTGTGATGGGGATCGCGATCATGGCAGGAGCACTCGATGTGCCGGGCTGATTGGGGGCAGTCAGTCCGGACGGAACACCACCTCGCGCCCCCGAACGGGACGCGGGGTGGTGGTTCCGGACGGCTCGTGTCAACTAGATATTGAACTTGATCTTGCCGGCTTCCGGTGTCTCGTTGCCGATTTCCTTCTGCCAATGCCGCGCAGCCATGCGCTGAGTGAGCAGCTGCGTGACGCCTACGCCAATGCCACTGGCCAGCGCCCAGCTCATCGCTGTGATTACGGGAG
>JBKPBV010000217.1:0-8327 GCA_046727055.1 Actinomycetota bacterium
AGGTTCTTCTGCATGAAGGGCGGTTGACCTGGGCGGATCCGGATGACAGATAGCGGTCGCTCAGTCAGGCAGGGGATGATGCGATCCTGTACCGCATCGAAGTAGTCGACGAGATCCCGCTTGGTCGCGCCCGCCCCATCGAACAGCTCCTCATCCAGGTGGGTGAACGAGACCTCATCTGGCAGTTTGCTCTCGCCGCTCATGGATCAATCATCACCGCAGCGTGCCCTCATTAGTGATAGCCCCGGGTGCTGGCTGATCTGGGAAGTTCTCGGGAAAGTGGCACGCCACCTGATGCCGCGGCAGCAGCTCGACCAGCGGCGGCTCCTGGGTCCGGCAGATCTCCTGCGCCTTCCAGCATCTGGTGTGGAACCGGCACGCAGGCGGTGGCGCGATGGGGCTGGGTACGTCACCGCTCAGCAGAATCCGCTCCCGCTGCTGGCGACGTCGGGTGTCCGGCACGGGGACGGCGGACATCAGCGCGACCGTGTACGGATGCATGGGCGTGCTGTACAGCGCCTCCGCGTCGGCCAGCTCGACGATCTTGCCGAGATACATCACGGCCACCCGATCCGAGACGTAGCGCACCACCGACAAGTCGTGCGCGATCATCACGTACGTCAGGTCGAACTCCTCCTGCAGGTCCTCCAGCAGGTTGAGGATCTGCGCCTGAATCGAGACGTCAAGGGCCGAGACCGGCTCGTCGGCCACGATGAGCCGGGGGCGCAGCGCGAGAGTTCGGGCGATGCCGATCCGCTGCCGCTGACCCCCGGAAAACTCGTGGGGGTAGCGGTTGTAGTGCTCCGGGTTGAGTCCCACCGCAGCCAGCAAGTCCTGTACCGCTTTCTTCACCCCTCCGGGCGGCGACACGCCTTGAAGGCGGAATGGGGCGCCGACGATCTTTCCAACCGTGTGCCGTGGATTCAGCGACGAGTAGGGGTCCTGGAAGATCATTTGCATTTCACGCCGCAACGGGCGCAACTGCGCATCTTTGAGATGGCTGATGTCGCGGCCCTCGAGCGTGATCTTCCCTGCTGTCGGCTCGAGCAGGCGGGTCAGCAGGCGGGCGGTCGTGCTCTTGCCACACCCCGACTCACCGACAATGGAGAACGTTTCCCCCCGCCTGACTGCGAAGTTCACCCCGTCCACCGCCTGAACGGCCCCTACCTTCCGGCGCAGAATCCCGGCGCGGATCGGAAAGTGCTTGATCAGCCCTTCGGCAATGATCAGGTCCGAGTCCTGCTCGGCGCCCGCTTCCGCAGGCCTTTGCGCGGGCAGGGTCACAGCTTCGGCACAATCTCTTGTTCCCAGATCTCCTCGCGATCGGTCTGGGACAGATGGCAGGCCACGGTGTGGCCAGGTTCGACGGGAGCCAGTTCGGGAGGCACTTCCTCGCTGCGACCTTCGTTTCGCATGGCGTAGTCACAGCGTGGGTGGAATGGGCAGCCGGGCGGCACATTGATCAGGCTGGGCGGGGTGCCCTGGATCGCGAGCAGCCGCTTACTCCTTGGCCGGTCGAAGCGCGGCATCGATCCGAGCAGGCCCCACGTGTAGGGGTGGCCGGGCCGGTTGAACAGTTGGTCGGCGCTGCCATATTCCATCGCACGCCCGGCGTACATCACCAGCACGTCGTCAGCTAACTCAGCAACGACGCCGAGGTCGTGAGTGATCAACACCACAGAAGAGTTGAACTCGGACTGCAGGTCGCGGATCAAGTCGAGGATCTGCGCCTGGACAGTCACATCGAGGGCAGTGGTCGGTTCGTCCGCGATGAGCAGGTCGGGATCACACGACAGCGCCATGGCGATCATCGCCCGCTGCCGCATTCCGCCCGAGAACTGGTGCGGATACGCGTCAACGCGGCGGCTTGGCTCGGGAATCCCCACCCGTCCGAGCATGTCGATGGCGTGCTTGCGGGCCACCTTCTTGTTCACCGGGTTGTGGATGCGGTACGCCTCGATGATCTGGTGACCCACCGTGTAGTAGGGGTTCATCGCCGAAAGCGGGTCTTGGAAGATCATGGCCATCCGCTTGCCGCGCAGGCTGCGGACGTACTCCGGAGTCTTGCCCAGCAGCTCATCCCCGTCGAGATAGATCTCACCGCTTAGCCTTGCGCCGGGCCGCTTCTGCTCCGAGGCCGGCCGGGCATGCAGGCCCATGATCGCCAGGCTGGTGACGCTCTTGCCCGACCCGGACTCCCCCACAATGCCGAGGGTCCGGCCACGGTCGAGCGCGAAGCTCAATCCGTCGACCGATTTCACCAACCCATCGTCGGTTGGGAAGTGCACGCGAAGATCAACAACTTCCAGGAACGGCTCCTGGTCAGCCTGTCCCGGATGCCGGGTGACTAGATCACGCAGCGCCGATGTCGTCACGCGTACGTCCTTTCTCGCTGTCGGAAGCCTACGTATACGTAGGTTTCGCTCGCGCCGCACAGGTTGCAACCCGTGCAGACCGCCAGGAACGTACGTGAACGTAGGTTCCCGACACTGGGTACGGCTCTAGTTGAGCTCGTCATTCGAGCCGCACTCGAGGATCGATGACGCCATACAGGAGATCAACGAATAAGTTCGCCATGATCACGAAGAACCCGGCGACGAGGGTGACGCCTAGGATCTTCGGCAAGTCGTTATTGAGGATGCCGTCGAGGGCGTACTTGCCCAGACCATTAAGCGAAAACGTCTTCTCAGTGAGCACCGCACCCCCGAGCAGCAGGCCGACGTCAAGGCCGAAAATGGTGAGGACCGGGGTCAGTGCCCCCCGGAGGGCGTGCTTGAGGACAACCCTGCGCTCTGGGAGCCCTTTGGCTCGCGCGGTGCGAACGTAGTCCTCGGTCATGGTCTCCAGCAGCCCTGCTCTGGTCAGCCGGGCGTACTGGGCGGAGAACAGAAAGGCGAGGGTGATCCACGGCAGCAGCAGCGAGTACGCCCACTGCGCCGGGTTCTCGCTGAACGGAACGTAATGGCCGCCGGGCGAAGTGATACCAAGCCGGTAGCTGAAGAATGCCAGCGCTATAAGTCCGGTGAAGAAGATCGGGAGCGATACTCCGGCCAGCGCGATCCCCATAGCGGACCGGTCGAACAACGTGCCCCGTCTCAGGGCCGAGATCACACCGATCGTGACACCAACCACCAGCCAGATGATCGACGCCCCAATGACCAGCGAAATGGTCACTGGGGCGCGATCGAGCAACTCAGGCCACACCGGCTGGTGGGTGATGAAGGAGTATCCGAAGCAAGGGGCAGGGCAATGCTCCACGCCGGCGCCAAAGTCGTAGTCCGCGCCGACGAATATCCCCTTGAGCCAATTCCAGTACTGCACCGGTGTCGGGTCGAGAAACCCGAGTCGTTCCGCAGTCAGGTGCACGGTCTCCGCAGTAGCGGCCCGCCCTACGTAACGTGTTGCCAGTGTTTCCGGGGTCGCCCCACCCAGCCGTGGTATCAGATAAAAGATGGAGAAGGTGACCATGCTGAGCACGATCAACAACAGCACGGCCCATAGCAGCCGCCGCACAATGTAGGCGAACATGTCACCTCCCTAAGTGATCATGCACGCTGAGCCTGTCGAAGCGCCCTTCGACAGGCTCAGGGCACAGCTGATCGTTTGCCTCGGCTACTTCTGGGCTCCCATCCCCAGGTAGTCATACTCGCCGAACGCATCGGTGACCATGATGTTGGTGGCATTCTTCGAACGCAGGAGCAGAACCTTGGAGTGCACGCCGGGGTAGATAACGGCCTCCTCCATCACCCGCTTGTCGATCTCGCCCCACATCTGGTTGCGCTTGTCCGCGTCGAGCTCGGTCAGCGCCTTGTCGAGCATCTGATCCACCTCGGGGATGCGGACGCTGATATTGGAGGAACCGCCGGTCTCCCGGATGATCCGCGAGTCGGCGACCTGGGACAGGAAGCCGTAGCCATCAGGCCAGTCGGACGCCCAACCGTTCTGGCAAAGACCCAGCTTGTTCTTCACCACGTATGGCGGGAGGCCGCAGTACTGGGCGAAATAGTCGCCCTGCGGGTACGGCTTCAGCGTGAGCTTGATGCCAACTCGACTCAGCGACTGCTGGAGCGCCTCGGCGGTGGCCTTCTCCTTGGGCCGCTCGGCGCGGTAGCCAATGTTGGTCTCGAAGCCGTTCGGCTGTCCGCAGGCTTCCAGTGACTTCTTTGCCGCATCAAGGTCACCCTTGTGATCTGGACCGTTCGGGTACAGATCAAAATCTGTGTGGCCTGGAATGAGGGGCGGCAGGAGCGTGGTTGCCAGGTCCCCACCGGCGAACGCGCCGCCAAAAGCGGTCTGGTAGGCCGTGTGATCTATCGCGTACATGATCGCCTTGCGGCACTCGATGTTGTCCAACGGAGGAACCGTCGGGGTGACCGAGGTGTACCAGAGCCGCGTGCTACCCGGGTTGTCCGCGTTCTCCTTGAGGGTCGGATCCTGTAGGACACGGCTCTGTGCGGCCGGTTGGACACCAAGAGCCGCGATGTCGACGTCGAGATCGCCGCTGATCAGCCGGTTGTCGATGTCATCGGCATTGACATTGAGGGTGACCTCGATGCGATCAGGGAGCGCTTTGCGATTGGGGTCGGTTGCAGGATCCCACTGATCGTTGCGGACCATGTTGAAGCTCTTGCCGGGTTGCAGGTCCTCAAATTTGTACGGACCGCTGGAGACAACTGAGTTCCGGTACTTGGCGCCGGTGTCCTTGTCTTTAGGAATCGGCATGGTGCTGGGCTGCTGCGCGAGATTGTCGAAGGACGCGAACGGCTTATTGGTGTGGAAGACGATCGTGTACTTGTCGGGTGTCTCGATTGCCGAGTCGGTGTTGGCGTTGGGTGACTTATACGGACCCTTGTAGCCCTCCGGCAGGTCGAGGAGCTGTTCCCAATACGCCGGCCCGTTGGGGAACGTTGCCTTGTCGGTCGAACGCAGTACCGCGTATTTCACGTCAGCAGAAGTGACTTCGGTGCCGTCTTCGAACTTCACACCTTGTCGCAGCTTGTAGGTCCAGGTCTTGGCACCGTCCGAAACCTGGCCAGGACCTTCGGCGAGATCCGGAACCAGCTGGTTGCCCTCCTTGCCGGGTGCGGCCTGGAACATCATGAGCGAGCGACCGTAGAGCCGCGCGAAATTCCATGACCAGGCGTAGTACGTCTCGCCGGGGTCCAGGCTGTCCCAGTCACCGGGGTTCGCGAACTTCAGCGTGCCCCCCTTCTTATCGGAGGGATTGACGACGCTGCTGGATGCAGCATTGAAGGCTGCTGGAGCACTGGCTTGGGTGCCCGGCTCTTGGGTGCCGCCGGTCCCGCCCCCACCGCAGGCGGCCAGCAGCAGACTGGCCGAAACTCCAGCGGCGGCCAGACCTCTGGCTCGCCAGGATCTCGAATGGTTCATTCCTGAATCCCTTCTCTGTTTGTTGGGGGGTCACCCCAATTGGTGATTCCTATCGGTTGGCTCGTGGATCGAGGGCATCGCGCAGTCCGTCGCCGAACAGGTTGAAGGCCAAGACGGTGATAAAGATCGCCATGCCGGGCCAGAACATGAAGTGCGGCTGCGTGTAGTAGACGACGGCCTCGGACAGCATCCCGCCCCAGCTCGGGGTGGGCGGGCGGATGCCAACACCGAGGAAGGACAGAGCCGCCTCGAAAAGGATGTTGGTGGGGATGAGCAGCGTCGAGTAGACCAGAATCGGCGCAATGAGGTTAGGAAGCAGTTCTGTCCGGAGGATGTAGCCGCGGCGGGCCCCAATGCTTCGGGCCGACTCGACAAACTCGCGCTCTCGGAGCGAAAGCGTTTGCCCGCGGATGATCCGCGCGATATAAGGCCAGCTGAAGAATCCGATGATGAAAATCAGCAATGCGATCCGCAGCTGGTTGCCCTCCAGGCCGAACGCCTGGTCAGGGAAAACGCCGGCCAGAGCAATGGCCAAGACCAGCAGCGGGAAGGCCAGGAACACGTCCATCAGCCGGCTGAGGAAGGTGTCCGTCAAGCCGCCGAAGAAACCGGAAATGATGCCAAGAGTGGTCCCCATAGCCACGGAAAGGAGGGTGGCCAAGAAGGCGATGAGCAGGGATATCCGGCTGCCGTACACGACGCGGCTGAAGATGTCACGACCATTCAGCGGCTCAACGCCCATCAGGTGATCCCAGCTCATTCCCCCGAAGCGGCCAATTGGCGTCAGGGTGCCGCCCGCTGTGTCGATCAGCTCCTGGTGGAACTCGTTCGGCGGATCGCCGAGCCACTTGACGATCAGTGGCGCGAATATGGCTACCAGGATGAGAAAGATCAGAAAGGCGCCGCCGGCAAGAGCGACCTTGTCCCTTTTCAGCCGCATCCAGGCGATCTGCCCAAGCGAGCGGCCCTCAGTCGGCCCGGCGCCAGCGAGCACAGCCTCCGGGAGTGCGGTTGCGGCCTCAGCGCCGACCTCCGGCGGTAGTGTCAACTTTCGCCTCCTACCCAGGGGTAACATAGCTCGAAAGATTCGCGGACGTATCCATTTCGAGCAGGTTGTGACCGCAGCGATACGCCGCTCCAGAGCTCTTGAAAAGCGCGACGCAACGAGTTGCGCGGTCGGCATCTGCCCATGATGATCATCAGCCTCAGAACGCAGGCTGATCCAGATTGGCATCGCCGCTCAATATCTAAGCGTGGAGGTCTACGAGGTGTCTCTGTCCGACGGCGGTATTGATCTTCATGTGCCCGACCTGGCCACGCTGCACCAGCGCCGTAGCGAGAAATGGTCAGTCCAGGAGTCCGATGTCCTTGCGTCAACAGTCGCCGAAATGGACTTTCCCCTGGCTCGCGACGTTATTGCGGCGCTGCACGCTGCGGTCGACCGTCATGATCTTGGATATACCCCGTCGAGGGCTACTCAGCTTCCCGCCGCATTCGCCGGCTTCGCCCGACGTCGTCTGGATTGGACGGTTGACCAAGATCAGGTCACGCTCGTGCCTGACGTCATGGCGGGGCTCATCGAGCTGTGCCGCGTGCTACTTTCACCAGGCGACCAGGTGGCCTTCTTCACGCCGGCCTACCCGCCGTTCTTTGCTGAGCTGCCACAGGCGCAGGTCGACCTCGTGCTGCTGCCCTTGGGTGCGACCGGCGTAGTTGATCTTGAGGCGCTGGAGGCAGCACTTGCCGGCGGCGTACGCGCCCTGGTGCTGGCCAATCCGCACAATCCGACTGGCCGCGTGATGCCTCTGGCCGAGCTGGCCCGGCTCGCCGACTTATGCGCCAGCTACGGCTGCTGGGTGCTGGCTGATGAGATTCACGCTCCGCTGGTCCTTGCGGGCGCGAGACATACACCCTGGTTGGAGGTTTCGGATGCGGCGCGGGAGCGCGGGATTACTCTCACCTCAGCGTCGAAGGCGTTCAATGTTGCAGGCCTGAAGGCGGCACTGATGATCACCGCGTCTGACCGGGCTCGTGAGGCGGTGCGACAGCTACCACCGCTGACCGATCGCGTGGGAATCCTCGGGGTGGTCGCGGCCGAAGCGGCGTTCACCCAGGGCGATGGCTGGCTCGATGCTGTTCGCGGTCAGCTGACCACAAACCGTGAGCTCCTTGGCGTGCTGCTGACCGCCGAGCTTCCCAAGATCAAATGGACGCCGCCGCAGGCGTCATATCTCGCCTGGTTGGACTGTCGCGCACTTGCCCTCGGCGACAATCCGGCCGAGGAATTCCTGGCGCGAGGCCGTCTTGCGCTCAGTCCTGGCCTGGACTACGGCCGCCAGGGCGCTGGCTTTGTGCGGTTGAACTTCGGAACAAGTCCAGAGCACCTCACCGACGCCGTACGGCGCATGGCGAGGACAATCTCATAACCACTGACGCTGTCTGTTCAATCGTCGTCGTCGTCGTCCAACCCAACGAGCCATTCCTTGGCGTCGTCGACATCGTCGGTCTCGAAGACCTTGATCTCACCCGGCATGAGCCAACCGAAGGCCTTGACGCCGTTCTCCAACCAATCGGCGTCGGAGACGATGGCTACCTTCTTCCAGCCCTTGAGGTGTCCGGCAAACAACTTTGTGTCCGCCCAGAGAGCGCCGGCTGAATATGAGTCGAAGTCTTTTCCGAGGACATACAGCAGCCGCACATCGCCGCGTTCCAGCGCTGCACTCACAGCAGGTGCGAGTACGTCGCGGTAGTCGTCCTCGGTCACCTTTCCCACGGCTTCGAGGCCGATTGTTCCAATTGGCATGTTCCCGATGACTCTGATCATTTCGCTCTCTTCGGTTAGATGTCGTGGAGGCAGGACATGCACTTCACGTTTCGGACTTGCGGTGGCGGCGGGATTTGAACCCGCGGAGGTTTTCACCTCACGCGCTTTCGAG
>JBKPBV010000218.1:0-9997 GCA_046727055.1 Actinomycetota bacterium
GAACCCGCCATAATCCCTGTACAGCATCGTCGTCGAGGTTTGTGCACCCTGGGCCAAGAAGGGAGGTG
Organism: Actinomycetota bacterium; assembly: GCA_046727055.1. Classification (GTDB taxonomy): domain Bacteria; phylum Actinomycetota; class Actinomycetes; order Propionibacteriales; family Propionibacteriaceae; genus Microlunatus. The sequence goes on from JBKPBV010000218.1 coordinate 69, forward strand.
GGCAAATGTCCGCGGGTGTGGTTGTCCTCAACACCGACAACACGGCCCTGCACACGGTCTCGATCAAGCACGCGATTCGGATGTTGGTCCGTGAGGTCGCGATCGTCGAGGAGGCTCGCGACGGGCATCGCATCGGCCCCTACCCGTGGCCACTGGTCTTACGCCTGATCCGCTACGTCAAAACAACCTTCCTGTATGCCCGAACGCCGGCCTGGTCCAAGCGTGGCGTGCTGCGCCGTGATCATCACCGCTGCGCCTACTGCGAGGGTGTCGCGGACACAGTTGATCATTTGCTGCCGCAGTCCCGCGGTGGAACCAACAGCTGGAAGAACACTGTGGCGGCCTGCACGCGTTGCAACAACCGCAAGGCCAACCGCACCCCCAGCGAGGCTGCCATGACTCTCGCCTGGAAACCAAGCGTGCCGACCTTGCGAGAGGCCTACCACCGGCGGAACTGATCACCAACACGCTGATCATCTCCCAGGTGTCTGCAAAACGTTTCCCTCAAAAACTGACGCCATGGAGGAGCGCGGCCTGGCCCGACTCCTGACAAGGTGTTCATGACTGTCTGGGATCCCACCACATACCTGCAGTTCGCCGATGAGCGCTCGCGTCCGTTTGTCGATCTTCTCGGCCGTGTCAAGGCCATCCATCCGAAGGTGGTGGTCGACCTGGGCTGCGGACCTGGCCAGCTGACCCCCTCATTGGCCGATCGCTGGCTCGACGCACAGATTCTCGGTCTGGATTCGTCACCAGAGATCATCCGCCAAGCCGCCGAGTTCGCGGGCCCACGAGTGAGGTTTCAGGTGCATCTGCGTGACTGGCGAGCGGAACAAGATGTGGACGTGATCATCAGCAACGCCGCGCTGCAGCGGAGTCCAGGACACCGTGATCTGCTGCCGTCCCTGGTTTCATCGCTCAGACCGGCCGGATGGTTGGCCTTTCAAGTACCGGGAAACATTGACGAGCCAAACCATCGGCTCCTTCGTGAGCTGTCTAACGATCCTCGCTATGCGCCGATGCTGACAGAGGTCGAGTGGCCCGCCGCGGCCGATGCCGCGGCGTATCTCGATGATCTTGCTGGTCTGGGATGTTCGATTGATGCCTGGGAGACCACCTACCTGCACCTGCTGAGCGGTCCAGATCCGGTCTTCCGTTGGATGTCAGGCACTGCAGCCCGGCCTGTGCTCCAGGCGTTACCCGAAGAGGATCGGCTGCACTTCGTCTCGGAGTACCAGGAGCTGTTGCACAACGCCTACCCGCCGAGTACCCCGTACGGCACCGTGCTGCCCTTCCGGCGCGTCTTCATCGTTGCCCACCGCGGGCCCGACACCTCCCGGTCACCTCATATTGACCTCCTCGGATAGCGCCTGCAAGGTTTCCGGCAGCCGTAGCCCATTGCGCTTCAGCTCGATCTCCGCCAACTTGTTGATCACCTCCCGGTCGCCGGATCGCCAGGCTTGCACAGGGTCATCGCTGATCTGGGCCAACACGTAGAGCGGCTGCGCCGCCATCGCCCGGAGAGCGAACAGGTCGAGGTCGGGGAGCGCATCCAGGAAGACCTGGGAAGCTCGAGCCTGACGGTAGAACCGGATTCGGCGCGGCAGCCAGAAGGCAACCACAACGGTCACGGGAATAAGAAAGACCAGCCAACCAACGATCAGTGCCAACCGTTCGATGCTGGCCACCTGATCGTTGGCCGAGGTGATGAGGTTGCCGAGGGTCACCGAGGCAGCGTCGAACGGACGGCGCAGCTGCTCCCCAGCGACTGGCACCTTGGCTGCTTCGGCTGCGGCCTCACGAAAGTTCTCTGCCAAACGCGTTGCCGCCCGCGCTGTTTCGCGGGCCGGCGTTGCCAGCACCTCGATGACCCGGTGCACAAAGATTCCGACGATGGCCCAGCCGATCGTCCAGAGCAGAACGAAGCCATCTCCGAACAGCTGGCCGATCATTTTCGCTGGGCGGTTCGCGTAGATGCCCATGGCCGCGACACTACTCATGCGGGCAGCAGGTGGCAGGATGTCCCGGTGTTCCAGAGTGCGACGCTGCGACAGGCTCACGCTAGAGCTGTCCGATTCGGATGTCTGCTGCTGATCGTTGTCCTTGCGCTAGCCGGATGCGGAATTTCACTGCCAAGGCCGAATCCAGACCGCGACAACGACACCCCTGACCGGGTAACCGCGGCACTGGCGGCTGGTCTCAGCGCGAAGGATCTCTCGCCCGTACCGTTCGTGGGCACCTCCGGCGCGTTAGTCAACGATCGGTTCCAACCACTCGTCGCGGGCATGGAGCCGGTGAAACCGAGCGTGACCGTTGCATCGGTCTCTCAAGACGGATCGTCGGCCACCGCAAGCCTGATATTCACGTGGACCTTTCCCGGCGTGCCAGAACGGTGGGCGTACCCGACCGAGGTCGAGCTCGCCAAGGAATCGGGACAGTGGAAGACAAGCTGGCAGCCCAGCATCGTGCATCCGCAGCTCGATGGCACGAACCGACTGTCGCAGCGGCGGCTGCATCCGGAGCGCGGGGAGTTGCTCGGGGAGGACGGTGTTCCGATCGTAGTGGACCGGCCCGTGTTCCGGATCGGAATCGACAGGTCGGCGGTGAGCGGCGAGGAAGCCAAAACGTCCGCGATCCGGTTGGCGAAAGCTGTCAAAATCAACCCCAAGGCGTACGCGGCGGAGGTGACTGCTGCGGGTAACGAGGCTTTCGTTGTGGCCATCGTGCTCCGCATGGACGCAGCGGATCTGCCACTCGGCTCGAAGATCCGCGCCATCCCAGGAGCGCTCTCCATTCGGACCGGTCAGATGCTCGCGCCGACCCGCGATTTCGCGCGGCCGATCATCGGCACCGTTGGCGAGGCGACCAAAGAGGTCGTCGACCAGTCAGCCGGGGCCGTGGTAGGCGGAGACCAGGTCGGACTGTCGGGACTGCAGAAGCGGTATGACGCCCAGATGCGGGGAACGCCCGGCGTGCGGGTGAAACTGGTAGCCGCCAAGCCGAACGGCAGCTCAACAAGCCCGTCTCCGACTCCCTCGGCTGCCGAAACCGAACCAGTCGTGCTGTTCGAGACCAAGCCGGTGCCGGGCAAACCACTGACGACGACGCTGAACGTGGGACTGCAGCAGCTTGCGGAGAAGACTTTGGCGACAATAAAACCAGCGAGCGCTCTGGTCGCCATCCGCCCTTCGACAGGGGCAATCGTGGCGGCGGCGAACGGTCGGGGCAATCGTGGGCAGTCTCTCGCCACGGTAGGCCGGGCAGCTCCCGGGTCCACGTTCAAGGTCGTCTCCGCACTTGCGCTGCTGCGGGCAGGGCTCACGCCGGAATCGTCAGTGAAGTGCTCACCGACAGTCACGGTGAATGGGCGAAGCTTCAGCAACTACAGCGACTACCCGAGCAGTCATCTCGGCACCATTACACTTGGGACGGCACTCGCACAGTCGTGCAACACCGCCTTCATCAGCGAGCGAGGCAAGCTCGACAACGCGGCGCTGCGGGATGCGGCGGTTTCGTTGGGCTTCGGGACCGACTATGACGTGGGCTTTCCGTCCTTCTTCGGCTCAGTGCCGGGCGATCCAACAGCCACCGGCCGCGCCGCGGCCATCATCGGCCAAGGCAAGGTCGAGGCCTCGCCCATGGCTATGGCCGCTGTGACGGCGTCGGTCGCGGCAGGCGAGACCGTGGTACCCCACCTCATCGAGGGGACACAGGCCACCTCCAAGGGAAAGCCACTGACCGCTCAAGAGGCCGGACAACTGCGCGACATGATGCGCGCGGTGGTAGCCAACGGTAGCGGCCGCGTACTCGGCGATCTCGCTGGGTCTGCGGTGCTGGCCAAAACCGGTACCGCGGAGTACGGCACCTCCAAACCACTGAAGACCCACGCCTGGATGATCGCGGCCCAAGGCGATCTTGCGGTTGCCGTCTTCGTCAACGAGGGCAAGTCAGGCTCGGCCACAGCTGGGCCGCTGCTGCGGACATTTCTGGAAAAGGCCCGCTAGGGTTCCTCGGCGGAGCCCGCGCAATCATGCTCGCGGGCCTCCGACTGCGACGAGCCAACCTCGCCCATCACCCTCCACGAGCCCGGCGGACTCAAGCGCCGTCAGGGCCCCCAAGCAGGTGGGAACACTGACGCCGGCCGCAAGAGCGATTTCTCCGACGGAGGTTCGGCGGCGGGCCGGAATGGCCTCGAACACCGCGAGCTGGGTCTCGGTAAGAGCATCGGTCGCTCGGCTGTTTCCGTGGGCGAGTGGCATCATTGCCTGACCCATGTCGGAGATCAGCTCCAGCACCTCCGCCGCGGAGGTAACCAGCACCGCCTGCCCGTTGCGGATCATGAGATGCGTCGCCGTCGAAGCACGGGAATAAACCGAACCAGGAACCGCCATCAACGGTCGCCCGCAGCTGAGCGCCCAGCCAGCCGTGTTACGCGCGCCAGAGCGCAGCGCTGCCTCCACTACCACAGTGCCGCGAGACATCGCGGCGATCAGCCGGTTGCGGGCCAGGAACCTCAACCGCGTGGGATGGGCGGCCGGCGGCAACTCCGACACCAGCAGCTGGTCTTTGGCCAGGCTCTCGAAGATCAAGGTGTGGGCCGGCGGATATGCCACGTCGACGCCGTTGGCCAGTACACATACGGTCGGTCCGCCGGCAGCAAGTGCCCCTCGATGTGCGGCCACATCGATGCCGAAGGCACCACCGGAGAGGACTGTCACGCCTTGCTCGACAAGATCGGCAGCGAGGTCGGCTGCAATACCGTTTCCGTACGCTGTCGCAGCCCGTGAGCCGACGATTGCGACTGACTGGTCCATGAGGTGAGCCAGGTGTCCGGGACCGCGCAGCCACAGCCCGACTGGCTCGCCACCACGCCGCTGGATGCTCTCGGCGTGTCTTAGATCATCCAGAGCGCCGGGCCACTCCTCGTCGCCCGGAACGATGAAGCGCGCCGCTGCTGCTTTGGCCAGCCCCTCGAATCCGTCGACTGAAACCCGAGCGGCGCGCTCAGCTGTCGGCTCGCCCAGCACACCTTCGATGATCTTTGCCCAGGCGCCTTCCGCGCCGAGATCCTGCACCAACTCAGCAACAGCGGGATCACCGCCGTCTATGGCGCACGAGAGCATCAGTCGCGCCCTGCGATCCGACGTGATCACAGCATCAACCCACCTCTCTTCGTGCCGTCCCCGGCTGTTCACCCCGCCGCATCGCCATCGCAATCGCGAGCTCGTCGCGGCCTGGCTTGTCGCGACTCGCAAGATCAGCCACGGTCCAGGCCAGCCGGAGAACCTTGTCGACGCCGCGGGCGCTGAGCCGTCCCCGGTCTACCGCTTCGTCGACGGTCTGCAGTCCGTCCGGCAGCGGCAGATGGCGGCGCAGGTACGTCCCCGAAACCTCGCCATTGGTCTGCCAGCCGCTGCCAGCCAAACGCCGACGCTGCCGCTCCCGAGCCTCCAGTACGCGTTGGGCGACCACAGTCGAGGACTCGGTGCGCTGCAGCGCCGCCTTCAGATACGCCTTGCGCAGAGGCAGGAACGCCTGGTTGATGTCGATGCGGTCGCGTATCGGCCCGGAGATCTTCTCCGAGTACCGGCGCACGACCATCGGCGAGCACTGGCAATTAGCGCCAGGATTGGCTGCCTGACCACACGGACAGGGATTAGCGGCCAAGATCAGCTGGAAGCGTGCTGGGTAGCGCGCGTGCACCTCGCTGCGCCCGAGAGTGATCACGCCCGACTCGAGCGGCGTACGAAGCGCCTCGATGACGGCCGGGTGGAACTCCGGCGCCTCGTCGAGGAAGAGTACGCCTTTGTGGGCGCACGAAATAGCCCCTGGCCTGGCTATCCGTTGGCCGCCGCCGACGATGCTGGCGACCGATGCTGAATGGTGGGGGTCGCTGTAGGGCGGTCGGGTGATGAGCTCGTCGGCAAGGTTGAAGCCAGCCAGCGAGTGCACCGCAGACACCTCGAGGGAGTCGGGCAGGTCAAGATCGGGAAGGAGACCCGGAACACGCTCAGCGAGCATGGTCTTGCCGACGCCCGGCGGACCGTGGAAGAGCATGTGATGCCGACCGGCAGCGGCCACCTCGCAGGCCCATTTAGCCTCCACCTGACCGGCTACGTCTGCTAGGTCGAGACGGCGCTTGGCGTGCTTGCCGGCCGGGTCGCCCATCACCTCAATCGGCTCGACCAGCGGCATCGGCTCGTCTCGTAGGAAGGCGACCAGCTGGCTGATCGAGGCAATGCCGAACACGTCGATCCCAGCGACGAGCTTCGCCTCTCCTGCCTGGCGCAAGGGCACGATGATCCGCGTGAAACCGGCCTGCTGGGCCGCCAAGGTGGCAGGCAGCACGCCGCGGACCGGCCGGACCCGACCGTCCAGCCCGAGCTCACCCAACAGCACTGTTCGGCGCAGTTCGTCGGCCCGAAAGATGCGCTGGGCAGCCAGGATCGCAGCGACGATTGCGAGGTCGTAATGACTGCCGGCCTTGGGCAGCGTCGCCGGGCTGAGGTTGATGGTCAGCAGCGAAATCGGCCACTCCTGGCCGGAATTACTGACCGCCGCCTTGCACCGATCACGCGCCTGATAAAGCGCAGAATCCGGGAGTCCGACAAGGACCGTACGCGGCAACCCAGCGCCGATGTCGGCCTCCACCTCCACGATCCGGCCCTCCAGGCCCACCAGGGCCACCGACCATGCGCACGCCGACGCCACTAGCCCACAGCCCGCACGTGGGTCAGCGAAGGCGGCTGACCGGGAACCAGCACGACACCAACCGCGTCCAGCCTCACCGTCGATGCCTTGAGGTGATGCTTGCGCATCCACAAGGCGGCGAGTTGCCGCAAGGTCCGCATCTTCGTGAAAGTGATCGCCTCAAGCGGATGGCCGAAACCCAACCCGCTGCGGCACTTCACCTCACAAAAGACCAGCGTAAGTCCAGCGTCTCCGACCTCCGCGGCGACAATGTCGATCTCCCCAAGCCGGCAGCGCCAATTCCGCTCCAAGACCTGCATGCCCTGCCGCTCCAACTCAGCACAGGCCAGGTCCTCACCGCGTGCGCCCAGCTGCTGCTTGGATTCGGTCTTCGGCATCGCCCACCTCCGCCTGAAAGCATGCGTACGCCGATGCGAATCGTGCGGTGTCACCAAAATCTGTGGAAAGGACCGACCTAAGGGTTGTGGAAGGGACGCAGAAAGCGGCCAAGCAGGTGTGTCGAAAAGTTCAGCCCCACGGCTGGAGTTTCCATGGCGGGCATGTGTTCATAACGACATCCAGGCCGGCTCCTGGGCCGCTCGCGGCGGCTTCGTCGATCACGCCGAGCTGAAACCACACGTCCTCGATGCCCAGCCGATCCATCCCGGCGACGGTCTGGTCGACGACTGCGCCGACCCTGACTGGTCACAAAGCAGTCCACGACCTGTACCGAGCTCGGGACGTCAGCGAGCCGGCGGTATCCCCGCTCGCCCAGGGCGTCTTCACCGCGAAGATTGACGGGAACGATGGTCATGCTGGCCGGTGGGGCAGATACTGGCCAAAAAAGAGCGACGACATGGACGCCGTGCTGAGCGGCCCGGCACAGCAGGGCCGACCAGCCGGCGCCACTCCGGTTAGTGTTGACATACAGACTAGGGTCAGGGGTGCCGTCGCTCCTGCAGAACAGCTGCCGATCGGCACGGCGAAGCCCGGCTCTCCGGTTCCGGCATAGCGCGCGCCGGCAGGCGCGGAGAGGCCTCCTCGTGGTTGCTGTTGGTTGCCGGCCCTAGAACTGCATTGACGCCCTGCAATTCCGGCTGTCGCGAACAGTAGTTCCACCTAATGCGCAGGTGGGGTAGCTACCGCGAAGTGTGGTACCCCAAGCCGCGAAGAGGTGTCATGATCATCACCAGGCTGGAACAAGGGAAAGCGCTTGCGGGGTTCAGCCCGCGGGTTGAGGGGTAAAGCGATCACAGCCCAAATTGCCAAGGCGGAGAGCAATGAGCCAGCCCGCACAGCAACAGGAAGTGCCTGGCATTCAATCGAAGATCACGCCCGGTACCGGACTGCGGCGAGGATGAGTCGAGAGGTGTGAGCAGAGAGGTGCGAGTAGAAGGGTCAGGACATGACGCTGCCGCCTGAGGTGGATGCGGTCGTCATCGGTGCGGGTCCCAATGGGCTAGTGGCGGCTAACCGGCTGGCAGATGCCGGTTGGGACACCCTGCTGCTCGAGGCTCAACCCGAGGTCGGGGGCGCGGTACGCAGTGATCGGGAATTGCATCGGGATTTCGTGTCTGACACGTTCAGCGCGTTTTATCCGATGGCGGCGGCCTCCCGGGTGATCAGGGGCTTGCACCTGGAGGACTATGGGCTGCGTTGGCGGCATGCCCCTGGCGTGCTCGGGCATTCCCGCGGGGATGGCTCGTGGGTGATGCTGCACCGCGACGTGGACGTCACCGCGAGCCTGTTGGATGCGGAACATCCGGGCGATGGGGAGTCATGGCGCGCTCTTGTTGATCAATGGCGGCGGATCGGACCGAGTCTGGTCGACGCGCTCGTCACGCCGTTCCCGCCATTGGGCCCCGGACTGCGGGCCCTGATCAGGTTGCCGCCTGTTGGCGGGTTGTCCTTTGTACGCCAGCTGCTGGCTCCCGCCTCGGTCGCCTTTGAGGAGGAGTTCGGCGGCCAGGCGGTTCGGCTGTTGCTTGCCGGAAACGCCTTGCACGCAGACATTCCGTTGGACGGGGCGGGGTCGGGCTTTCTCGGATTGCTGTTGATCATGCTCGGCCAGACTGTCGGGTTTCCGGTTCCGGAGGGTGGTGCAGGCAAGCTTTCGGAGGCGATGCAGGACCGCTTTGTCTCGCACGGCGGCGTAGTGCTGTGCAACGCCGAGGTGACCAAGATCACCGTTGCGCATGGGCGCGCGGTCGGGGTACAGGTTCATGATCAACTTGTACGAGCCCGACATGCGGTGCTGGCCGATGTTGCCGCCGAGCACCTCTATGGTCGGCTGGTCGGCTTCGACGAGTTGCCGCCGAGGATGCGGGTCAAGATGGCCGGTTTTCGTCGGGACCCTGGGACCTTCAAGATCGACTACGCCCTCAGCGGCCCGGTGCCCTGGCGCACGCCGCCGCCGTACGCCCCTGGCACCGTGCATATCAGCGACTCCTACGAGGAGCTGGTCGCTACCTTTGCCCAGCTGAGCACCGGCAGCATCCCTGACCGTCCGTTCCTGTTGATGGGTCAGATGACCACGGCGGACCCTACACGCTCCCCGGAAGGTACTGAGTCGATGTGGGCCTACACCCACGTACCGCAGCAGGTGCTCAACGATGCGGGTGGCAATCTCACCGGAACCTGGAGCGCAGCCGAGGCCGAGCGGTTTGCCGACCGGATGCAGAACCGGATCGAGCGGCGTGCCCCGGGCTTCTCCGAGCGGATCATTGCGCGTCGCACCCTGACTCCCATCGACCTGGAGCGCCGCGACGCGAGTCTGGTCGGCGGCTCCGTCAACGGGGGAACCGCGGCACTGGACCAGCAGTTGATCTTCCGGCCCATTCCTGGTCTGGGCCGGGCCAGTACGCCGATCCGCGGGCTCTACCTGGCATCTGCCGCGGCGCATCCGGGCGGCAGCGTGCATGGTGCCTGCGGTATGAACGCGGCGCGGGCTGCGCTGGCGCACGCGCGACTTACGCACCATCGCCTGGAGTCGCAACCTGGGTCTACGTAGGTTTGGTCATACCCCGACTCGGCGCTGAGCTTGTGACGGCTCATCGTCATAACCACTGAAAGGCCAACTGGGCCGGCGGTCTGCCTCGCGTTTTCCGGACGGTTGAATTTGTGTTATTTCATGCTGCCGGCTGCTCGTTTAGGTATTCGATGCGGACTTCGTGTGGGGTCCGGTAGCCCAACGCTGAGTGAAGCCGCTGCCGATTATAGAAGATTTCAATATAGTGGGC
>JBKPBV010000219.1:0-8233 GCA_046727055.1 Actinomycetota bacterium
ACTTGGACGTGTCGATGCTGCCCAGGTCGAGCAGTGCGCCGCGTGTGCCGTACTCGGCGATATAGAGCATGTCCATCTGGATGATGTCGGGAGCCGTCCCACCGGCGGTCTGGGTGGCCAACTTGTCCCAGTAGCTAGAGAACTCACCCGGCTGGCCCGAGATCTTCACATTGGGGTTGGCCGCCGTGTACGCAGCGATCATCGCCTCGGTGTTCTTGTTGCGCGTCGGGTTGCCCCACCAGGCGAGAGCCAGGTTGACCGTGCCGCCTTCACCACCGCCTTGCTGAGCACCACCACCCTGAGATCCCGGGGCGCAGGCCCCCAGGCCCATGGTGGTGGCCGCAGCAGCTAACCCTCCGGCTCCAATCAGAAACTGCCTACGATTAATGGCCATCGATCTTCCCTTCGCCATTGATGTGAAGTTGATGTGAAAGCGTTTTCTCGCACACTACGATCGGAACACTACGGCGGTTTGCTCGATCATGTCAACGCCCCTACGGACGACGAAACCAAACTGAAAACTCTGTCTAATGTGAACATCCCACGCTGCGTGGGATGCTCTCGCTGTACACGGCGTGCATGCCATGCACAGCGTGAAGAACCTGGGTGCAGCCTTCCTTCAGCCAACCGTGGTGCCTGTTCCCAGTCAACAGCTATGACGCCATCCGCGCATTGCGCTCGTCAAGGTTTCGACGCTATATTCCCGAGAAAGAGGCGCGAAAGCGTTTTCTGGCTGATGCAACGCCCTGACCTATTTGGAGGTGCGGATGGCCCAGCGCACGGTTCGAGTGATCATGAACGGGGTGACCGGCCGGATGGGCTACCGCCAGCATTTGGTGCGATCCATCCTGCCCATTAGGGATGACGGCGGGGTGCCGCTTCCAAACGGCGACCGCGTCACCGTTGAGCCGATCTTGGTGGGCCGTAACGCCGAGAAGCTTGCTGCGCTCGCCGCCCAGCACGGAGTGTCCGATTACACGACCAATCTGGAGGAGGCGCTGAATGATGACTCAGCGCCGATTTACTTTGATGCCCAAGTCACCTCGGAGCGCAAGAAGTCGATCTTGAAGGCGATCGGAGCCGCCAAGCACATCTATACCGAGAAGCCAATCGCTGAGTCGGTCTCGGAGGGTGTGGAATTGGTCACCGCCGCTCGGGACGCGGGGGTGATCAATGGCGTCGTCCACGACAAGCTGTACCTGCCAGGCCTGCTCAAGTTGAAGCGGCTGATCGATGCAGGCTTCTTCGGCCGCATTCTCTCGGTACGCGGGGAGTTCGGGTATTGGGTCTTCGAGGGTGATTTGTTGCCTGCCCAGCGGCCCAGTTGGAACTACCGGGCCGAAGACGGCGGCGGCATGGTGCTGGACATGTTCCCCCACTGGAATTACGTGCTCGAGAACCTGTTCGGCCGAGTCGTGGCAGTAACGGCAAAAGCGGTCACTCACATCCCGGAGCGCTGGGACGAACAAGGTCGCAAGTACGCCGCCACCGCTGATGACGCCGCGTACGGAATCTTCGAGCTCGAGGGCGATATCATCGCCCAGGTCAACTCATCCTGGGCCGTTCGCGTCGACCGCGGTGAGCTGGTCGAGTTCCAGGTGGACGGCACCCACGGTTCTGCGGTGGCCGGCCTCTTCGGCTGCCGCATCCAACCCCGGGTGCGTACGCCGATGCCCGTCTGGAATCCGGATCTGCCCACGACCGAGGACTTCCGCAGCCAGTGGGAGCAGATCCCGGACAACGCGGAGTTCCCCAACGGCTTCCGGGCCCAGTGGGAGCAGTTCTTGTCCGACATAGATGCCAGCCGTCCACACGCGTACGATCTCGCCGCCGGCGTACGTGGCTTGCAGCTGGTCGAAGCCGGCCTGAAATCCTCGACCGAAGGTCGCCGGGTCACCATCGAGCGGTTCGCGTCATGACCACAACCACCACCACGGTTGCCATTCCAGAAGCCGGCGGCGGCTGGCACGAGATCGAGCTCTCCGAGCCTCGAAACTGGGCAGAGCATCCCGAGGCTTTCCAGAGCCGGGTCGCCTTTGCCGCGGCGCACGTTGTGGCCGACCCACGCGGAGAGAATGTCCCAGGCGCGCCGGCCGCCATCGACTGGGATGCCACTTTGGCGTTCCGGCGCCACCTGTTCCGCTACGGGATGGGGGTGGCCGAGGCGATGGACACTGCACAGCGCAACATGGGTCTGGACTGGCCAGCCGCCCAGCAGCTGATCACTCGGAGCGCGGCGTTGGCCCAAGAGCATGGGGCCAAGATCGCGTCTGGCGCCGGAACTGATCAGCTCCTTGGCCCGGCCGGCAGCCTCAGCGAGGTTACCAACGCCTATCTCGAGCAGGTCGAGTTCGTCGAGACGGCGGGCTCGCAGGCGATTGTGATGGCCTCGCGCCAGTTGGCTGCCGCCGCTCGCAGCGCCGATGACTACCTGCAGGTGTATTCGAGCGTGCTGGCCCAGGCGACCCGACCGGTCATTTTGCATTGGCTGGGCGAGATGTTCGATCCGCAGCTGAACGGCTACTGGGGGTCGACCGATGTGCCGACCGCGACACGTACGTTCCTCGATCTGATCCGCGAGCACAGCGCCAAGGTCGACGGCGTGAAGGTCTCACTGCTATCTGCCGATCATGAGCAGGAGTTGCGGGCTGCCCTGCCGCCGGGCGTGCGGCTCTACACGGGCGACGACTTCAACTATCCAGAGCTCATTGAGGGTGACGGCGTCCATCACTCCGACGCTCTGCTCGGCGCGTTCGCGGCAATCGCGCCGGCTGCATCGGCGGCCCTGAGTGCGCTGGATGCTGGCGACATTGACCGATATCGCCGGGAGATGGCCCCGACGCTGCCGCTGTCCCGCCACATCTTCGAGACGCCGACCTACTACTACAAGACTGGTATCGCCTTCCTCGCATGGTTGAACGGCCACCAGGACGGCTTCGTCATGGTGGCCGGCCTGCAGTCCGCTCGCTCGACTGTCCACCTGGCCCGGGTGTTCGAGCTGGCGAACGAGGCGCAGTTGCTGACCGACCCTGATCTCGCGGTTCATCGCCTTACCCAGCTGTTCGCCACCGCCGGCCTAGCCCGGTGACCAACCCAGCGGCGCTGAGCCGTCTCTCGCTCAACCAGCGGACCACCGCCTCCTGGTCGCTGCCAGAGGCGGTACAGGGCTGCGTCGACGCGGGCCTCGGCGCGATTGGGATCTGGCGAGAACAGCTCGCCGAGGTCGGGCTCGACGAGGCCCGTCGGCTGGTCGCCGAGTCGGGGCTGCGTGTCTCGTCGCTGTGCCGGGGCGGGTTCTTCACTGCTGCGAATCCCGCCGAGGCCCAGGTGGCTGAGGTGAGGAACCGGGAAGCTATCGAAGAGGCCGCGGCGCTGAACGCGGCGACGCTGGTACTTGTGGCCGGTGGATTGCCGCCGGGCGACCGGGATCTTCGAGCCGCCCGGGATCGCGCCGCCCGAGCCATCGAGCAGCTCGTCGCGTACGCCCACGAGTTCGGGGTCAACCTCGGCATTGAGCCGATGAACCCGATCTACGCCGCGGACCGCGGGGTGATCTCCACGCTGGCCCAGGCGCTGGACATCGCCGAGCGCTTCGATGCCGCCGACGTTGGTGTGGTGGTCGACACGTTTCATCTGTGGTGGGAACCAGGCGTCGACAACCAGCTGCAGCGTGCCGGTCAACGCATCGTCAGCTACCAGATCTGCGACTGGATCACCCCGCTGCCTGCGGACACGCTGCTGGCGCGCGGCATGATGGGCGACGGACACATCGACTTCACTGCCTTCACCCGATCCGTCGCGGCGGCGGGCTATCGCGGCGACGTCGAGGTGGAGATCTTCAACGCCGATCTCTGGGCGGCCCCGCCAGCCGAGGTTGTGGACACGATGGTGGAGCGGTATCTGAACTTGGTACAGCCGTATCTAGGCAGAGATGCGCCTTGAGCCAAACACACGCGCCCTGAGCTTGTCGAAGGGCCGGCAGCTGGGCTTCGACAGGCTCAGCCCGCATCACAAAGAAGGAGGAAGGGCAGACGACAATGTGGACACTTTCAGGATTTATTGACGAGATCTCCGATGACTTCAGCCTGCAGTGCAAGGTCGCTGCCGGCCTGGGCCTGCGCTACGTGGAGGTCCGCAGCGCGTGGGGAACCAACATCCTCGACCTCGACGAGAGCCAACTGAATACTCTCCGGGAGACCCTTGCATCGAACGATCTCAAGGTTTCCAGAATTGGCTCACCGATCGGCAAGATCTCCATCGACGATGAGTTCCCGCCTCACCTAGAGCGCATGCGGCACGCCGTCGAGGTCGCAGAGACACTCGAGGCGCCGTACATCAGGCTCTTCTCCTTCTTTATTCCCGAGGGCACCGACCCGGACAGTCGGCGTGACGAGGTGCTGAGCCGCATGAGTGCTCTGGCTGAGGTGGCCGCTGATTCCGACGTGATCTTGGCGCACGAGAACGAGAAAGAGATCTACGGTGACATTCCGCGCCGCTGTCTTGACATCGTGACCTCGGTGTCGTCGCCCAAACTGCAGTTGGCTTGGGATCCGGCCAACTTCGTGCAGGTCGGAGTCCGGCCCTTCTCCGAGGGGTATGCCATGCTGCGTCCACATGTGGGGACCATCCAGATCAAGGACGCGCTGCTGTCGGACGGAACGGTCGTGGTCGCTGGTGCTGGCGACGCCGAGGTGCCTGAGACAGTCCGAGCCCTCCGCGCAGACGGCTTCGACGGGTTCTTCTCGCTGGAGCCGCACCTCGGCGAGTACACCGCGTACGGCGCGCTGTCCGGACCCGAGCTGTTCACCAAGGCCTGGAAGGCCTTCACCGACATCCTGACCAGTGAAGAGATCCCGTACGCATGAACGCCGTCTCTCCCGATGCGAACGATCGAGCCCGGATTGCCCTGGTGGGCGCAGGCGTCATCGGTGCCGTACACGGTGAAGTGATCAGCCAGCTGGCCGATCGCCTCGAGCTGGTCGCGGTGGTCGACGTCCACTCGGACCGGGCCGAGCGTTTGGCCGCCGAACGCGGCGGAAAGGTCTTCGCCTCCCTCACCGAGGCTCTCGCCGCCGTCCCGATTGACATTGTCGTGGTCTGCACACCCACCGGTCGACACGGCGAAGTAGCCATCGAGGCGCTAGAGGCCGGCAAGCATGTGATCATCGAGAAGCCTGCCGAGACCACTGTGGCGAAAACCGATCTGATCATCGAGGCGCAGCGCAAGGCGGGCAAGCTGGCGGCGGTGATCTCGCAGCATCGATTCGACAAGTCCACCGAGATTGCGCTTGCCGCCATCGAGAAAGGCGAGTTGGGTCGTCTCACCACCGGCATCGCCTCGATCGACTGGTGGCGCGGTCAGACCTACTACGATTCCGGGGACTGGCGTGGCACGTGGGAGCTCGATGGCGGCGGCGCCTTGATGAACCAAGGCGTACACACAGTAGACCTGCTCGTGGCGACGATGGGCCGTCCAGTCGAGGTGTTCGCCTACACCGGCACCATCGCCCACCAACGGATCGAGGTCGAGGACGCGGCTGTGGCCGTGGTCCGATTTGAAAGCGGCGCACTCGGGGTGCTCCACGCGACGACCGCCGCGTACCCCGGGCTCAGCGCTCGCTTGCAGGTGCACGGTGATCAAGGCTCGATCGTGATCGACAATGATCTTCTGACCTTCATCCACACCACGCCGCGAGGCAGCGAGGCCGAAGAAACGTCATATGGCTCGCCATCGGACTCGATCAATCAGATTGACAAGTACGACCTGACTGAGCAGACCGGTCCCACTGCCGGCGGTAGCGCGGGTGGTCTCTCCCCGCTGGCGCATCGCCGCCAGTACGAGAACTTTCTAGCTGCATTGGCTGGCAAGGAGCCCGTACGGGTCGATCTTGAGACCAACCGCCGCTCGATCGGAGTCATCACGGGGGTATACGAATCGGCCCGAACCGGGAAACCGGTCACCTTGTGAGCAACGGCCACCCGACCACCCTCCTCGCCGGAGTCTGATCATGGGCGAGTCATCAGCGCGACGAGAGGAGTCCGTCAGATGCTCACCGAGGTGCCGACCACCACCGCCGACCGGATTCGGCACGTCAAGCTGTCCACTCTCACCCTGCCGCTGGACACCCCAATCAGCGATGCGAAGGTGCTGACCGGTCGGCAGAAGCCGATGACCGAGATAGTCTTCCTGTTCGCCGAGATCAGCACAGAGAATGATCATCACGGCCTCGGCTTCAGCTATTCGAAGCGGGCCGGCGGTCCCGCCCAGTACGCGCACGCCAAAGAGATCGCCGACAACCTGCTCGGCGAGGACGCAAGCGACATCGGCAAGATCTACACCAAGCTGCTCTGGGCCGGCGCGTCCGTCGGGCGCAGCGGCGTCGCCACCCAGGCCATCGCCGCCATCGACATCGCCCTCTACGACCTCAAAGCCAAGCGGGCCGGCCTACCGCTCGCCAAGCTGCTGGGGGCGTACCGGGACTCGGTACAGACCTACAACACCTCGGGCGGCTTCCTGCATGCTCCGATCGAGGAGGTCAAGGCACGAGCGACCGAGTCCCTGGCCGAGGGCATCGGCGGGATCAAGATCAAAGTCGGGCATCCGGACTCCACGGTCGACCTGGCCCGGGTGACCGCCGTGCGGGAACACCTCGGTGACAGCGTTCCGCTGATGGTGGACGCCAACCAGCAGTGGGACCGGACCACCGCCCTCCGCTTCGGACGGGTGCTGGAGCAGTTCGGCCTGGTCTGGATCGAGGAGCCGCTTGACGCGTACGACGCTGAGGGCCACGGCCAGCTCGCAGCCGCTCTTGACACCCCAATCGCCACCGGCGAGATGTTGTCCAGCGTCGCCGAGCACATCGCTCTGATCGAGCACCGCTCGGTCGACATCATCCAGCCCGACGCGCCGCGGATCGGCGGGATCACGCCGTTCCTGCGGCTCGCGGCGCTGGCCGACCAGGCCAACCTCCAGCTCGCCCCGCACTTCGCGATGGAGATCCACTTACACCTTGCTGCGACCTACCCGCGGGAGCCGTGGGTGGAACACTTCGAGTGGCTCAACCCACTCTTCAACGAACGCCTCGAGATCCGCGACGGGCGCATGTGGCTGCCCCGCCGCCTGGGTCTCGGCTTCACCCTCAGCGAGCAGGCCTACACCTTGGTCACCGACACCGTCGAGTACGGCACGGCCTAACGCTGATCCCAAGATCGATCGCGTCTGATGTGCCTTGAGCTTTTCGCAGGGCGCGACCGTAGCGGTGCGTTTTGAAGGTGGCGCACTAGGGCTGCTGCACGCCACGACTGCGTACCCGGGCCTCTCCGCTCGGCTCCAGCTGCACGGCGATCAAGGGTCAGTCGTGATCGACAACTCGCCCCGGGCGCGTGACTGCGGCGAAGCCCGTACTCACGCGTGTCGACCTAAGATGTACGGATCGTTTGGATGATCCCTTGGGCCTGGAACACGATGTCTGATGAGCGGACCGCCCACTTTCCTTGTGATGACTACCTAGAGGTACCCCTGCGTCAGCTGACCCGCGCGGTCACGGTCAAAGCGCCGCCGCCGATCGTGTTCCGCTGGCTCTGCCAGCTCAAGGTGGCGCCTTACAGCTACGACTGGATCGACAATCTTGGGCGGCGCAGCCCGCGTCGGCTAACTCGGGGAATAGAACAGCTAGCAGTGGGGCAGCGGTTCCTGGTGTTCACAATCGTTGAGTTCCAACAGGGACAGAGCTTGACCGGGGTCGTACAGCCGCGCTTCGAACGCCTCTACGGACCACTCGCCATTACCTACGCCATCCGGCCTTACCGGGATGGCACCTGTCGTCTGGTCGTCCGGCTGGACGCGGGCGCCACGACGTCAGCTCAGCGCATACGGCGAGCGCTGCTGGCGTGTGGGGATCTGATCATGATGCGTAAGCAGCTCTTGACCCTCAGGAACCTGGCCGAACACGACGCTAAGCGGTCGACTTGGCAAGCCATCTCGAACGGCTGAGCCGTTTCCGCGGGAACGTACCAAGGCCTCACCGCCCGCTGTGCGGTGGAATTTAGCGGGCCGAGGTGCACGAGTCGGACCGGCGTCGCCGCGGCCGGCACCGCAGTGATCGTACGCCGTCGGGGCCGGATGCCTGCTCGTCTTCGCCGTTCTCGCGCGAGACGGACGCATTCGGGGCCGGATGCCCGCCCATTTTCGCAGTTTTTGACGCGCAAATATAGTCACCCTAAGGGCGTAGTT
>JBKPBV010000220.1:0-8416 GCA_046727055.1 Actinomycetota bacterium
GCCAAGCGCCGGCCACGCGGCGAAGTCAGTGGCGTGCGATGAGCGTCCAGGCATTGTTGTTGTCGGAGTCGCTGAAGGCGGTGCGCTCCCGAGGAACGAGCGGACGTGGATCCAGCGGATGTCTGTGCAATGTCGTACTGCTCGTGGATACGGTCCCTGCTGAGATGGTTGACGTGGTAGGTCCGCTAGGCCTAGACCCTGTGCTCGGAATGCTTCCCCATGAGGAAGAACGAGAAAGCACTCCCCGCCAGGCAATGCGACACAACTCGTCTATGGGGCGGTTGCACGCGGCCGGAGACAGGTGCTCGAGAAGATCATGTGCGACCGCCCAGTCATACGACTGATCGGCCGCGTCGACGTCCTGAACGTCGCCGAGCCGGAAATCGACACCCGGGAACATCTGGCGAGCGTTGTCGATGTTCAGAGAGGTGAGATCGAACCCGGCGTAATCCAGCACGGCGCCAGCCCGTAGGTGTGGAAGAAGCGGTAGTCGATGGCCGATCCACCTGCCGCCTCGATCACCGCCAGGCGGCGCGTCAGGTGGTCGTCGGCAACGCTCGCGTCTGCTTCCTCTTGGCCCGGCTTGGTGGGGTCGGGGATGAAGCGCAGCCGGGCGTAAGCCGGAAAGTCCGGTGGGCCGAAATTGACTAGTGCTCCCATGGGATCTGGGCTTGGACGATCCAATCCGCTCCGGACATGTCGTTGCAATATTTGAGTGTCACCTGCATATATTTAACAGTTGAGTGGGCCTAAGAGGACTTGAACCACTGACTTAGTCCCGTACCCAGGGAATGCTCTCGCGGCGCATGATCATCTTCTGGGATGACATGAGTGCGTCGCGCTCGAGCTCCGGCGCGTCCGGTGCAGCAATTCCGCCGACTGGGGCGACGCTGTTGATCTTGGTTGAGATTGCCTGAGTAGTCTGTGCTCTCTGACTCATCTGAGGAGACACACATGCCGACAGCCGAAGTCCCCGCCACCGCCGACCTCTACGACGAACACGGAGAGAACCTCCAGTCATGCGACCTCCAGATGCGTCAGTATGCAGCCACCAAAAGCTTCGGCGGAACCATCACCACCGTTCGTTGCTTCGACGACAACGTCCTTGTCAAGTCGATCCTTGGCGAGGACGGCGAGGGACGCGTGCTGGTCGTCGACGGCGGCGGCTCCATGCACACCGCCCTGATGGGCGACATGATCGCCGAGATCGCCATGACAAATAGATGGGCTGGCATCGTGATCAATGGGGCCGTTCGAGACGTCGCCGCCCTCGCCAACCTGCCGATCGGGGTCAAGGCACTCGGGTCCAACCCCCGTAAGAGCGCCAAGACCGGCGCCGGCGATCGCGACGTCGTTGTCGCCTTCGGCGGGACGACGTTTCAGCCGGGCGACGCGTTATACAGCGATGACGACGGCATTGTAGTTCTTCCCCGCACGAGCTAGACCCGGCAGCTCACAAAGCACGGGCAATGTCAAGATTGACGAGTCGCACCCGGACTCATGTGTCAGGGTGAGGATCGTGCACGGGCAGCTGATATCGGGCCGCTACGGGCTGGTGGCCGTGCTGGCTCGTGTGGAGCCTGAACCTGCTGGTTTTGGACCGAATTCTGGCTATATTTGGCCTGATGACGAGCGTTCCACTTGCTGAGGCGAAGAACCGACTCTCGGAGTACGTGTCCGAGGTCGAGCGGACCCACGACCGTGTGACGATCACTCGGCACGGGCGCACCGCAGCTGTCCTCATTTCCGCTGACGATCTCGCTGCACTAGAGGAGACGATCGACCTTTTGGCCACGCCGGGTGCGTCGGAGGCGATCGCTGATGGCTTGGCCGACCTCGCGGCCGGTCGAATCGCCGACAACGCCGCACTGCGGGCCCGCTACACCGCACGGTGAGCAAGTCACGTGATGTTCGCATCTCGGCGCGGGCAGAACGTGACCTTGCTCGGCTGCGGGAAAAGATCGCAGCGGCATGTGTGGAATTTATCTTCGGCCCGCTCGCCGAGAACCCCTACCGACTGGGCGCTGATCTCCGCGGCCAACTCGCCGGGTTACGCTCCGCTCGACGCGGCAGCTACCGCGTCATCTACAAGGTAGACGAAGAGCGAGACCGGATTGACGTCGTACATATCGACCACCGAGGTGATGTCTACCGCTAACCCGGTTCACACACTTTTGGTCGGTGCGACGCGTCGCCGAAAGCCTCCACGTTTGCGGCGGGGTTCGACCTCGCATTTCAAATGTGTATCGGCGGCACGACATTCTTAATACCACTTTCCTACCGAGGCGAGGTCTGTTTGCTCAAATGAGACTTGATTCTGCGCAAGTACATCAGCGGCTCCTCCTGCCCGACCACCGCGGCACGCTATGCATATATTGCAGATACGCCTTCAGCGGCTCCTCCTGCCCGACCACCGCGGCACGCTATGCATATATTGCAGATACGCCTCGCCAAATCGCGTCTCCAGGTTGGGCTCCTCCCACGGCACCACACGCATGGCCACAATGCCCCAGATGATCACCGTGCCTGCCAAGACCGCAACGCTGCCATAAAAGATGACCCAGCCCAGCCAGATCAGCATGCCGAAGAAATACATCGGATTGCGCGTAAAGCTATAAGGGCCTCCCACGACCAGATAATTCTGGGTTCCTTTCATCTCAAAGGAGCCACGAACGCCGACAAAATGCAGTCGAAAAGACCAAATGAGGAATGCTGCACCTACCCCGATGGGAATCACTCCGAGCAGATTGAGCCACCCTGGCTCTCCATGAGCCCATCCGTGACGGGCTGAGAGCAACGAGAGTTGCTGCGGCACGACAACGTGGCCGAGCAGAAGTACCACCGACGTCAGGATGAGAGCCATCCAGCGGGGAAGACGCCACCTTCTCGCCGGCGCCCTTGTGTGTTTGCTTGGACTGTTCATCGCTTTGCTGGCCTCAATTCTCTCAGAAAGCGATTCGCAGGCCTTGCGAGTCCGCCGCATTCGCAGCACCTGCGGAAGGCCCGATATGAACAGAGCGCAGTCGGACCGAGATTGCCTCTACTCGATCCGCAGAGCCATCATCACGCCGTCCCGGATCGGTACGATGCTGCCGACGTACCGGGTGTCCTCGGCCACCAACTGGTTGTGCTCCCGGATGAAGGCGGTAACGCCTGCCTGGCCCTCCCGGTCGGTTGCGGTTGCGACGTACCCGCTCCAGATCGTGTTGTCACATAGCCACAGGCCGCCGACCCGGATCCGATCGCGCGCCGCGCGCCAGCAGGCCGGGTAACCGTCCTTGTCGACGTCGCAATACACCACGTCAAAGTCCCCCGCTTCTGCCGCGAACCCCTGGAGTGCATCCCCGACCCGGTAGCGCACCCGGTCCCACATGCCTGCCGTACTGAGGTAGGCCTCGGCCAGCCTGGCGTTCTCGGGATTGCCGTCCGTGCAGACCACCTCACCGTCCGGCCCCACCGCCCGTGCGAACCAGTACGCCGAATACCCGTATCCCGACCCGAGCTCCATCACCCGGCGAGCACCGACGGCCCGCGCGGCGAGTTCGAGGAAGCGACCGGTCGCCCTGCCGACGATCGGAAACCGGTGCTCTGCGGCCCGGGCCTCCATCTCGACAAGAACCGGCTCCTCGTGTTCCGTCTTCGCCAGTTCGGTCAGGTAGCTCTCCACCGCATCGTCCATCCACCGGCTCACCCTCGGACTGTAACGCGGCCGGTCGTGACGGTCACCGACGTTCGATATCTGTCTCGAATGCTCGGTGCAAGGCCTCGGTCGGCTAGCTAGTCGTCCAGGCTGCCCATGGTCAAGTTGACGATCGTTCCCGTCATCCCGCTCGCCTTATCGGAAGCCACGAAGACCGCCACGTTCGCCATCTCCTCGAGCGTCATGAGCCGTTTCGGGTGTGTCCTGCTTGCGAGCCCCTCCTGGAACTGTTCCCAGGTCATTCCCGATGCCTTGGCGCGTGATTCGAAGAAGCGTCTCCTTGATCCGACCGATTCCGGCATTGCCTGTGGCCGCAATCCGACCACGCGAATGCCCTGAGGTGCGAGCTCGGCGGATAGGTCGCGGGTGAGTGCCTCCTTGGCGGCCTGCGCCGCACCGTAGCCTCCCACCAAAGGGAGGCCCGTCCTCGAGTGGAGTGTGGTGACGGTCATGATCACCCCTGACCTGTTCGGAAGCATCCGCCGGGCCGCCAGGCGCGCGCTTAGGAAGTACGACCTCGTGTAGGTCGTGATCGGCTGGGAGAACTGCTCGACATCGAGGTCAACCAGAGGAATACCCATAACGTTCGTATCTGAGATCCCGACCGCGTTGAACGAGATATCGACGCGGCCCGCCTTATCGATCACGGACTGTAGATGCTTGTCCACAGCCTGCTCGTCGAGAACGTCGACCTCCGCCGCGTCGGCGGATCCACCGGCGGAAACGACGTCCTTTGCGACCGCTTCGACGGGTGCCAGGTCGTGACCGGTTAGAAACAGCTTGGCCCCCTCGCTCGCGAAGGCGCGGGCGACAGCACCGCCGATGGCGCCTCCGGCTCCGTAGATCACGGCAACCTTGTCTTTCAGCATCATCTCTGGTTCCTTCCTGTGCCCGGGTGGTCACATACTCTCGCCTCAGGAGTTGAGGCCTTTCAGTGCAGTCGATGATGCAGACACCGCGACGTCGGGAAAGTGGGCGCCCGGCAACCGCCCAGTTCACCCCTCGGCCGGTGTCTATACAGGATGAAAGTGCGACAACTGCGGGAAGAAGGTGACGCGTACGGTAAGCGCCGTGCCGGCCGACCTGATCTCGCGGGCGCGGGCCGGGGACGGCGACGCGTTCCGAGAGCTGACCGAGCCGTACCGTCGAGAACTCCAGGTGCACTGCTACCGGATGCTCGGATCCTTCCAGGATGCCGAGGACGCCCTCCAAGACACGCTGCTGACTGCCTGGCAAGGCCTCGGAGGGTTCGAGGGACGCGCTTCGCTCCGCACCTGGCTCTACCGGATCGCCACCAACCGGTGCCTCAACGCGCGTCGCTCGGCAAGCCGGCGCCCGGCCCAGGGGTGGAACGTGCCCGCGGTTGAACCGCCCGAGCCAACCCGCCTTGGCGAAGTCGTATGGCTCGAGCCACTTCCAGACGCCCTCCTCGAGGGTGCGATCGACGTACCACTCGGCCCGGAGGCCCGCTACGAGCAGACTGAATCAATCTCTCTGGCGTTCGTGACCGCCCTTCAGGTCCTGCCCCCTCGCCAGCTCGCCGTCCTGATCTTGCGCGACGTCCTCGGATTCCACGCGCACGAGGTGGCCGACATGCTGGACTCGACCATCGAATCGGTCAACAGCGCCCTCAAACGGGCGCGCGCCAGCCTGCAGCGCCGACGGGCGGCGGCGGCCGACCGCGAACCGCCTCCCTCCTCCGACTCACCCTCCGAGGATGCGATCGTGGCGAAGTTCGTCCGCGCGTACGAGTCCGCCGATCTCGATGCGCTGGTGGCCCTGCTGACCGACGACGTCTTCATCTCGATGCCACCGATGCCCTTCGAATACGAGGGCCGAGACGTCGCAGCACGCTTCTGCGCCAGCATCTTCGGCGCGGGCCGGAGGTTCGATCTCGTCGCGACGCGAGCCAACGGACAGCCGGCGTTCGGGGCCTACCTGCGCGCCCCTACCGGCATCCGGCACGGGATCGGCCTCCTCGTCCTCACCCTCTCCGGCGACCGGATATGCGCCATCACCCGCTTCGACAACAGCGTGCTCCCGTGGTTCGGACTACCACGATCGCTCCCAAGTCGATAGCCGGATGTCGGACTAGTAATAGGTGGGCTGGGGCTCCGTCGGTTGAGCTGGGATGACGTCCAGCTCAGGGGCGTTGAGGAGTACGTCGATCGCTGCTTCCTCGGCTCCGATTCCTGCCCAGTGGGGGTCGACGTCGCGGGCGAAGCACCAACTGTGGTCAGCCGGCCAGGCGAAGGCGGGCGGGAAGTCTCCCACGCTGCCGAAGGTTTCCTCCCACCTGCCGAGGTCAGCCAGAGATCCGTGGAGGAGGAAGTACCGCCGATTGGGGATGATCACCCTTGGCCCGTCCAGCACCGAGGTCGGGAAGTCGACGGGATAACCCTCCCAGACGCAGAAGTAGCAGTCCTCGGGTGTGGCGGTGAAGCGCCGCAGATGCTGGAGGGCTCGTCGTGCCTGCTCGATATCGGACGGGTGATCGTCGGCAACGATGGCGTCTGCTTCATCTTGACCGGGCCTGGTGGGATCGGCGATGAAGCGCAGCCGGGCGTACGCCGGGAAGCCTGGCGGACCGAAATTGACTAGTTGCTCCCATGGGATGTGGGTTTGGGCGATCCAATCCGCTGCGGACGTGTCGCTGCAGTATCTGAGTGTCACTTGTACACATTTAACGGTTGCTCTGCGCAGCCGCGACGGCGAGCAGGTCGACCAGGTCGTTCATCGGGTCGCCGGAGTGCCCCTTGACCCAGCGGAAGTCGATGGTTTCCCGGGACCGGACCTCGGTCACCAATGGCTCCCATAGATCCCTGTTGACCACCGGCTTCTTGGCGCTGGTCAGCCAGCCGCGGGCCAGCCAGCCCTGCCACCACCGGTCGCGGAAGCAGTTGACCACGTAGGTCGAGTCGCTCAGCACCAGAAGTGGGCCGTCCAGGGAGCGTACGGCCTCGAGCACCGCCTGGATCTCCATCCGCTGGTTCGTGGTGTGAGGCGACCCGCCCGAGTCCTGCCGGTCGTCCTGGGTCGCCCATGCCCACCCCCCAGGTCCGGGGTTGCCGGAGCAGGCACCGTCGGTCCACACCGAGAGAGCGACGACAGGTTCCGGTATCGGCGGTTGAGCCTCGCTGGTGAGGTCGAACAGCCCGGGCGGGCAGTTGACGTGCGCCCAGCGACGGGATGCGGCGGCCCCGGTGTCGGTGATCTCCTGGCCGGGGGAGATCCGCCCGCCGCACACTCCACAGGTGGTGGCGTATCGCGCAGTCAGGGGCATGCGGCTAGGGTAGTGACTCGCGCCGCCATCCCTCGGGGTCGGCAACGCCTACCCCGAGCCGGGTGAGCCGGGCCGGCGTCCGCGTGCTCGACGTCGCCGCCGGATCAACCGCACGTTTCCTAGCTGCGGACCAACGTGCGGGCGTCGGTGGTCCGGAGTTCCACTGACGGTCCACACCGCACATTGACGCGGCAATGCTGTCCCGGGCTGATCGGATGTATACCGGTGATGGCACCGGTGGCGAAGACCATGCCCACATGCACCGGTTGACCTCGGCTGGCGAGGATATTCAGGGCAGTCGCCAGACCATGATGAATTCCGCCGGGCAGGTTCTCGGCAGATCCTTCTCCCAAGAGTTGTCCGTCGACGTAACAGGCAAGCTGGACCGGGGCTCCACCTGGCTGGTCGGCAAGGATTGAGCCGAGCACCAGACCGTTGTTGTTCCCGAAGTCGGCGGCGATCACTGTCGGGCCTAGGGTGTTGATGTCGGGGATCGGGCTGCTGGCCACCTCGATGCCGACCAGCAGATGCTGCTCCAGGGTCGCCGCCTCTTTTGGCGTCCAGCCGCCTCCGTCGTGGGCGGGCATATCCTGCCCGAGCCGAATGACCAGCTCGGCTTCCACGGCCGCGAACCCGGATGCGAAGATACCGACCTCGACTGCGGAGACGTGCTCATCGCTCAGGTGATATTGCTGACGCCAGATGGGGCCGACCAGCCGGTCCGGGTCCCCGGCGGTGCGCCGGTCCGCGGAGATGTAGCCAATCTTCCAGCCGACCAGCGAGTCCTGCCATCGCGACATCGCCAGCTCCTGGATCTGGTAGGCCTCGGCCATGCTGGCTGGGACCGCCCCCGGGAACCGGGTCAGGCTCCGCCCCTCCATTCGGGCAGCCACCAACTCGGCGGCCACGTCCTCCGCTGCCGGTGTGCTCATCTCGACCTCTCCGGTCTGCACTCACCTCGGTGAAGCGCTTACCAAACGCTAGGCGATCTGACAAGAACGACCAATCGCCCACGGCTGACGCACCGTCCAACTGTGCCGACGACCCACAAGCAACGAGCGCTGTGTATCAGAGGGGTGCGACGGCCCCTCCGATAGTCATCGGCCGACCCGGGAGGGCTACATGTGCACTGACCGTCGCTACTGCTGCTGCAACTCCGCGCCGAATCCGTGCGGAACCGACCAGGATGACGACGTACCACCATTGAATGTCGATGACGAACAGCTCAGCGATGGCTACAGCGGCCTCGTCATCGTCTGGACGTCGCGCGAGCTGGCGGCCGGCGAGACTAAACGCCACCGAGCCGACGCAATCGGTGTGGCCAAAAAATTGTTTGACCGGCGGCTTAAACGATCTCATGACGGCGGCGTGACCGGGTGGCGGCGCAATGCATCCAGAATCATTGCGGTGACCTCAGGCGTGCTCCTGGTGGG
>JBKPBV010000221.1:0-9215 GCA_046727055.1 Actinomycetota bacterium
GAGGTGGATCTCGT
Organism: Actinomycetota bacterium; assembly: GCA_046727055.1. Lineage (GTDB taxonomy): Bacteria > Actinomycetota > Actinomycetes > Propionibacteriales > Propionibacteriaceae > Microlunatus. The sequence continues at coordinate 15 of JBKPBV010000221.1, forward strand.
CACCGCTGTTCACGGCCGCTTCGATGCCGGCCAGCGATGCCGCCGTCCCGCTGATCCGGCGGTCCCCGGTGGCGAGGTTTTCCTGGAACACCAGCCCGCGGGCATCGGTCATTGGATAGAGGCCCGCGTAGTACTCAGCCAGGAAACGACGATGTTCAAAGCCGTTCAGCTCGACCGAGGCTGCATCGCCGTCATCGATCGCCCAGCCGATGTCGTCGTGACAGCGCAGGTAGGTTCCCCAAACGGTTGTCGGTGGCTTCGCCGGAAACCGATTCATGGCCGCGCAGAACAGCCGGGTGTCCTTTGCCGCCAGCGCCGACCAGATCTGCACCATCAGGGAGTTCTGGTACGCCATGTCGCTGACCTTGCCCGCGTGCTTGCCCACCCCTAGGTAGGGGGCCAGGTCGGACGGGCCGACGATTGCCTCCGCCTTGAAGATCAACGCGGGTGCTGCGATCCGGGCTATCGTACGCAGTGCCTGGGTGATTGCATGCACCTCGGGCTGATTCTGGCAGTTGGTGCCCATCCGCTTGTAGATGAATGCGATGGCGTCGAGGCGCAGGCATTCCACCCCAAGATTGGCCAGCCACAAGATCAAATCGGCGAACTCGTAGAAGACATCTGGGTTGTGCCAGTTGAGGTCCCATTGCCAGCTATTGAAGGTCGTCCAGACCCAGGAATGTGACTCCTCGTCATAAGTGAAGTTTCCCGGCGCGAAATCGGGAAAGACCTCCGGCAGCGTCCTCTCGTACGCGTCGGGCAACTCCCGATTGGCGAACATGTGGAAGTAGTTTCGGTAAAAGGGATCTCCGGTCCGTGCGTTCACCGCCCATTGATGCTCGGCCGCTACATGATTCAGAACAAGATCAAGAGTCAGCGAGATTCCGCGGGAGCGCAGCACCGTGGCCAGCTCCCTCAAATCATCAATGCTGCCGAGGTCGGGGCGTACTTCTCGATAGTCCATGACTGCATACCCGCCGTCGTTCTGCCCGGGTCGGGGTTTGAGCAGTGGCATCAGGTGCAGGTAGGTGACCCCGAGCTCGGCGAGATAGTCCACCCGGTCGGCGACACCTTTGAGGTCGCCTGCAAACAGATCGGTGTAGGTCGCGTACCCGAGCATCCGGGGATGTTGAAACCACTGCGGATCGGCGTCGCGCCGCAGGTCCAGCAGCCGTAGGTCCGCGGGTCGCTGCTGAAAGTTCTGCGCGGCGATCTCGACGAGACGGTAGGCCATCTCCGGCGCATAGTCCGGATACGCACCGGTCAGCCCGGTCAGGAGATCGGGCCAATAGCGCTGCAGGCGGGTCGCGAAGACAACTTGATCATGAGGCGGCTCGCCCTCGAGCAACGGCGCCACGTCCGGAATAGTCATTGCCCGCAGGCTATTGGAGCAGCGTCAGCTTGGCCAATCGTGCAGCTGCTCGCGCAATCGCGCAATGAATCCGCCGCCGTCGTCGTCGCTCGCAGAGGAAAGAACGGCTCGCCGGTGTCCCTGGCTCGCTCCGCTCGCTGAGGCTGGCGCTCCGGCGCCAGCCTGGCTCCGTGCGGCGGCGCGCGATTTTCCGACGCTCGCAGCTGTACGACTAGCCAGGCTTCCTAGAGTCAGCCATCTTGGGATCGGGCTCGGAGGCTGCGCGCAACTGCTTGGATCCCAACTTGATTCGCTTGCGGAATTCATCCATGAACACCTCGCGGAGTTCCTCATTGTCGACGACGGTGCCCGCGGTGCCCAGCTTGCCCTTGGCCACCCGCTGGCAGAGGGTCAGCCAGGCCTGGCCCATGGCGTAGGTGAACGTCGACGCGACGCCAGCTCCGATCATGCCGCCTACCACAGTCCCTGCGCCGGGCACCATCTTGATGAGGCCAGTAAAGGTTGCCCGTCCCAGCTGGGTCGCCGCCGTGGTGGAAGCGATCGCCATCAACGCGGCACGCTCAAACTTGATCTTGTAAATCTGGGCGATTCGGGCCATCATAGCGAGTTGGATTGGCACGAGCAGGGCGGCGTCGGAGAACGGGATCGGGCTCGCGGCTGCGGCAGCCGCGCTGGCAGCGGCCGCGGTTATGTACTTGTGCGCCTCCTGCGCCTTCCGGACATGATCGATTTCCTGCGCCGAGACGAGCGCTCCATGGACACCTTCGGGCGCAACGCGAAAGGTGGCATCGAGAAGTTCCTTGAGTCCGTAGGCCGGTTGGCCAGCGAACTCGTCTGCTTTGGCATACGTCATAAATGGCCGCCCCGCAACGATCGGCAGTTGTTTGGCCATGATCTGCTCCGCTAGCAGTACCGCATCTGGATGGACGTAGCCACCGCGCATCGGCACCTGGGTCAGCACCAAGATCACCGGCAGTCCCATCTCGTCGAGCCGGCGAACGAAGTGAGCCTCGGCCTCCTCGAAGCGGCGATCCATGCCGCGGATGCAGTACCAGGCGACGTGGATCTGCTCCGACAGCGGGAGTTGGCGCATCTGGGTCATCGCCTTGTCAAGCTCGGACAAGATCTGCTTGTTGTCCTTGCCAACCTCCAGGCCTTGGGTGTCGACGATGCCCAAATGGCCGACCTTGTCGAGATACAGGTGACTGCCCCGGGTGACCGGCTCCCCAATGCCGGTACGAGCCACCTCCTCACCGAAGATCGCGTTGATCAAAGTCGACTTGCCGACACCGGTCTTGCCGAAGATCGCCAGGTTGAACCGCCCGATTGCCGCGTTCTGCTTCTCATACTCGGTCCGGAACGAGTCTCGAAACCAGTCGGTACTGCCAACCATAGGCCCCAGGGTACGGGGCGCCGAAGTGCCGAGGGCAATTCGCGCGCTCTGACACGGCTGCGAAGAGTCGGAACAAACCGGTGCCCCGCATCACCTGGGTACACTCGCCGGGTTGCTCTAGCCCGGAGGCCATTCCCGCGTGCCTGTCCGTTCTGATCTGCGGAACGTTGCGATTGTCGCTCATGTCGACCACGGCAAAACCACACTGGTCGACGCAATGCTTTGGCAGTCAGGGGCGTTTCGGGTCGGCCAGACAGTCCAGAAACGGGTGCTGGACTCGATGGATCTGGAGCGGGAAAAGGGCATCACCATCCTGGCCAAGAACACCGCCGTACGGCACCATTCGCCGGACGGTGCAACGGTCACGATCAACATCATCGACACTCCGGGTCATGCCGACTTCGGTGGCGAAGTGGAGCGTGGTTTGGAGATGGTTGATGGAGTGCTGCTCCTCGTGGACGCCTCTGAGGGCCCGCTCCCCCAGACCCGCTTCGTGCTCCGCAAGGCGCTGTCGAAAATGCTGCCGATCGTGGTCGTGATCAACAAGGTAGATCGACACGACGCCCGAATTACTGAAGTGGTGGAGGAGACGTACGACCTTTTCTTGGACCTGTTGGACGACGACAGCAGCGACGGCCTCGACTTCCCGGTTGTGTACGCCTCAGCCAAGGCCGGTCGAGCGTCGCTGACCGCGCCCCGCAACAGCGAGATGCCTGACAGCCCCAACCTTGGCCCTTTGTTCGCGACGATCCTGCAGCACGTCCCAGCGCCCACCTATACCGAAGGAGCAACGCTGCAGGCCCATGTGACCAACCTTGATGCGTCGCCGTACCTCGGGCGCCTCGCGCTCTGCCGCGTGGTTGCCGGAACGTTGCGGCGCAATCAAAACGTCGCCTGGTGCCGTGCCGATGGCACCGTCCGGACCGTCAAACTGTCAGAGCTGTTGATCACCAGCGCATTGGATCGGGTGCCTGCGGAATCGGCAGGTCCTGGCGACATCGTCGCCATCGCTGGGATTCCGGAGATCACCATCGGCGAGACTCTCTCCGATCCCGACGATCCCCGCCCGCTGCCATTGATCACGGTGGACGAGCCATCGATTTCGATGACCGTCGGCATTAATACCTCCCCGCTCGCCGGCCGTGCCGGCAAGAACCTCACTGCTCGCCTGCTCAAGGCGCGACTGGATGCCGAGTTGGTGGGGAATGTCTCGATCCGGGTATTCCCGACGGAACGGCCCGACACTTGGGAGGTCCAGGGTCGCGGCGAACTACAGCTAGCAATCCTGGTTGAGATGATGCGCCGAGAGTCCTTCGAGGTGACCGTAGGGAAGCCGCAGGTCGTCAGCCGCACCATCGGCGGCATGGTCCACGAGCCAGTCGAGCGGCTGACCGTCGACATCCCGGAGGATTTCGTCGGCGTCGTGACCCAGTTGCTTGGGCTGCGCCGCGGCAGGTTGGAACAGATGGTCAACCACGGCACGGGCTGGGTGCGCATGGAGTACCTGTTGCCGGCCCGCGGGCTGATTGGTTTTCGTACCGAGTTCCTGACCGAAACCCGCGGCACCGGGCTGATGCATCACGTTTTCGAAGCGTACGAGCCGTGGGCTGGGGACCTGCGTACCCGGGTGACCGGCTCTTTGGTGGCCGACCGGCCTGGCCAAGTCACCTCGTATGCGCTGTTCAGCCTGCAGGATCGCGGCACGCTCTTCGTTACCCCCGGTATGGAGGTGTACGAGGGCATGATCGTCGGGGAGAACGTTCGTGCGGAGGACATCGATGTCAACCCGACGAGGGAAATGAAGCTGAGCAATATCCGCTCTTCGACCGCAGAAGAGTTCGAACGGCTCGTGCCGGCGAGGCTCATGAGCTTGGAGCAAGCTCTCGAGTTCTGCCGCACAGATGAGTGTCTAGAGGTGACACCGGACGCGGTCCGCCTGCGAAAAGTTGTGCTCTCTGGCGCCAAGCGAGCGCGCTCTCGGGCTCGTGCCAAGAAGGCTTAAAGAGCGAGAAGCAGCTGGACTGCGGACCCTGACGTTCCCATTTCGTGATCTAGGAGGTGCGAGCTTCGATACAAATCGGTCACGACCGCGCCGCCAGCCGCCAATTCGCATCTCCATCAGTGAGGATGTTCCTTGTCGCTTTGCAACCATCGGTTCCTTCCCCACCGTGGGCACGACGCAGGTCACCGGTCGTAGAGAGCTAGGTCAGCCCGGGGGGAGGCGAACTCACGCCCCACCTCTCTTGCTCGTGGGGGGCGCGCGCGAGAAGTGGGGCGTGAGGGCGGCTCGTCGCTTAGCCGGTCTTGCTGCTAGTGGCCTTCGTAGCAGCGGCCTTGCGTGTCTGGGAGGCCTTACCGGTGCTCCGGGGGGTGACCTTCTTGGTGGCGCTGCCGGACCGGGTACGTGTCGACTTCCGTGCCTCGTCCACAGCGTGCTTGCCGCGGCCTGCGTACTCGCCGTAGGCGTTGGTGGCCTGAGCCAGCAGCTCGTTCGCCTGCTTCTGCAACTCGGCGATCCTGGCTTTTGTGGCCTCCGGAAGGTTCTTGAACTGTTCCGGCAGCGTGATCACAAATGTGCGCAACTCGTCCGCGCTGGTCTTGGCCTGCATGCTCAGTTCGGGACGCTTGCTCTGCAGGTCAGTGATGCGCTTGCTGGCCTTCTGCTGTGTCTCGGCCAGAGCGCCTTTGAGCGCCTCGGCCAGCGCATCGGTGAGGCCGGCGACCGCATACAGCGGAGCGTAGTCGGACTCAAGGGCCGACTTGCGGTCCTCGACGGGGATTTCCTTTTCAGTCATCGCTTCTCCTTCTCAGTTGGGTTGAGCTTGGCTATTCGAGGGCTTGCTTTCGGTTGTGTTCCGTTCGTTCTCCTTGACGAATGAGGTGTACACGTCGATAAGGACGCGCTTCTGCCGCTCCGTCATGGCTGTATCCGCCAGCACGGCCATCTCCACCGATGTGGTGGGGTGATCATCCGGATCGAGGATTCCGGCACGGATGTACAGCGTTTCTGCGGATACCCGCAAGGCCTTTGCGAGCTGCTGCAGTACCTCCGCCGACGGCTTGCGGAGCCCTCGCTCGATCTGACTCAGGTACGGGTTGGAGATTCCGGTTTGCTCCGCGAGCTGCCGCAGCGACAACTGCGCTGCACGACGCTGGCCGGCGATGAACTCACCGAGCGAGCCGATCTGGTCCGCAATCTTGTGGGTTCGCATTCGTACCATGCCAACCAGTCTGCTTGCAATTGCAAGCAAATGCAAACTGTTAGCTTGCGACTACCCCGTCGGCTTCATCGGCCCAATACGACTGCCTGTGGCACCGAGGCTGTGATCAGCGTCCCGTCGGGTCGCCGATCGACGGTCTTGGAGGGGAGCGGACCGTCGATGCAGAAGCCTTGGTGTGCCAAGGGGACGAGTACGCGCTTGTCGGCCGAAACGGTGACGTCTTCGCCACGAACCGACAGCTCGGCACTGTCTCCCTCAACGACTGTGAAGGCGATCTCATGGCTCGCAATGTCCACCCTGACCCGGGTGCCGCGGAGGGTGACATGGAAAGTCAAGCCGGGCCACGATTCAGGCAAGCGCGGGTCGAAGGTGATCTTCCCGTTGTAGTCGCGCATGCCACCGAACCCGTAGGCCAGGATGTTCCACACTCCGCCGGTCGAAGCGACATGGACCCCATCGCTCACGTTACCGTGCAGATCGGCCAGGTCGACGAACAGCGCGCTGTAGAAGTAGCGCAACGCGAGCTCGCGGTATCCGACTTCGGCGGCGATGATCGATTGGACAACGCCGGACAACGTGGAGTCGCCGGTGGTGATCGGGTCGTAGTACTCGAAGTTGTTGCGCTTCTGCTCGTGGCTGAAATGATCACCTTGCAGAAACAGCGCCAGCACTACATCTGCCTGCTTCAGCACCTGGAACCGGTAGATCACCAGCGGGTGATAGTGGAGCAGCAGCGGCCGTTTCTCCGGTGGAGTGTTCTTCAGATCCCAAACTTCCCGATCAAGGAAGTGTGCGTCTTGCGGATTGATTCCGGTGACCTCGTCGTATGGGATGGACATCGCTTCCGCACAACGGGCCCACTCCTCGATTTCGCCGTCGGCAAGCTCGAGCCGCTCCACCACACGCCGGTACGCGCGCGGCACTTCTTGCTGCAGCTGCCGGAGTAGCTCGGCTGCCTTGGCGAGGTTGAACCGTGCCATCACATTGGTGAAGAGGTTGTCGTTGACGACCGTGGTGTATTCGTCAGGCCCTGTTACACCGTGGACGTGGAAGCTGCGGCGGCCGCTACCGTTCTCCCGCCAAAAGCCGAGGTCAGCCCACAGCCTCGCGGTCTCGACCAGAAGGTCCACGCCTTCGCGATTCATGAAGTCTTGATCTCCGCTGGCGGCGACGTACTTGCACAAGGCATAGGCGATGTCCGCGTCGATGTGATATTGCGCGGTGCCGGCCGCGTAATAGGCCGATGCCTCCTCACCGTTGACGGTGCGCCAGGGGAAGAGTGCTCCACTTTGGGCAAGCTCCTCCGCGCGGCGGCGAGCTGCACCGAGCATGTTGTAACGGAAACGCAGTTCGCTGCGTGCCATGTGCGGCGAGGTGTAGGTGAGGAACGGCAGCACGAAGATCTCGGTGTCCCAGAAGTAGTGGCCGCTGTAACCCGTGCCGGTCACGCCCTTAGCTGGCACCCCGGACTGCTCGGCGCGCGCCGAAGCCTGAGCGAGCTGGAACAGGTTCCAGCGAATCGCCTGCTGCAATGCGGGCTGACCGTGCACCACGACGTCGGACCGCGCCCAGAACTCGTCCAGCCACTCGCGCTGGTCGTCGAATTCAGGTTCGACGCCGTGCTCACGCACCCGATCAAGAGTGCGCCGGCAGCGATCAACGAGCTCGCGAGAAGGCACGCCACGTGAGGTGTGGTAGGCAACAACCTTGGTGACCTTGATCGGCTGGCCCGGCTTGGCCTGTGCCCGATAGACCATCTTGCCGGTGTCTTCATCGGCGCTGGTAAAGGTGCGATAGTCGTTGTCGGTCGTGATCTGATGATCAACTCCAACGGCCAAGGTCATCTTGGAGTTGGCGCAGCGGTAGCCGAGAATGATCCGCTGATCCTGCCACCAGTGGCTTTGCGGCTCGAGCACCCGAGCCTCAAAAGCCGCACCCTTACGCGGATCGACCCCGGTGCCCATCGCGGCGGATCGGACGTGGTACTCATCGCGGCCGTCTTGGCGATTCAGGGTCTGAGAAGAGATCACTACTGGAGCCTCGGCGTCCAGCATCGTGACTTCCATGGTCATGATCGCTAGGTGTCGTTGGGTGAATGACACCATGCGAGTCGAGGACAGCTTGACGTGCTTGCCTCCCGGCGTCCGCCAGACGATATCGCGACGCAGCAGGCCGTCCCGGAAGTCCAGCGAGCGCTCGTACGATTCAAGATCAGCTACCGACAGCAGCATCGGCTCATCGTCGACGTACAGCTTGATCGTCTTGTTGTCCGGCACATTGACGATGGTCTGCCCCACTCGGGCGAAGCCGAAGGCCTCCTCGGCATGGCGGATTGGCCACGTTTCGTGAAACCCATTGATGAAGGTGCCGTGGGCGAAAGTCTCCCGGCCCTCTTCGACATTGCCGCGCATGCCGATGTAGCCGTTGCCGACAGCGAACAGCGACTCGGTTACACCAAGATCATCCGCGCTGTATTCCGCCTCGGTGAACTTCCACTCATGGATCGGGAAACGGTTGCGGTCGAGCGGATCGGCCGCGCTGATCGGGTCGTCAGGGCTGCGCCGAGTCATGATGCCACCAGCTCAGCAAGATCAGCAACGACAACGTCGGCGCCCGACTCGGTCAGCCGCTGCGCACCGACCCCACGGTCAACGCCTACCACCAGACCGAAACCGCCGGCGTGCCCAGCCTCGACTCCTGAGAGTGCGTCTTCCAACACGACCGCACGCTCCACCGATGTCTGGAGCTCGTCCGCGGCCTCGACGAAGGTGTCTGGCGACGGTTTACCGCGGAGTCCTTTCTCGGCGGCAACATTGCCGTCGACGATCACGTCGAACCGAGCGCGCAAGTCCGCAGCCTCCAGGACGGCGGTTGCGTTGCGTGACGACGTGACGACCGCGATCTTGGTCCCGTAGTTCGTGAGATGATCAAGTAGTTTGACCGACCCCTCGTAAGGTCGGACACCTTCGGAGCGCAACACCGCCGCGAAGAATTCGTTCTTACGATTACCGAGGCCGCAAACGGTCTCGAGTTCGGGGCTGTCGCTCGGATCGCCGTCCGCAAGCTGAACTCCCCGCGAAGCAAGGAATGCGCGCACGCCGTCGTAGCGTGGCTTTCCGTCGATGTAGTCGAAGTAGTCGCTCTCAATGTATGGCTGGTCGGATCCGCGCTTGGCTAAGAAGGCAGCGAAGAGCTGCTGCCAAGCCCGCTTGTGC
>JBKPBV010000222.1:0-19270 GCA_046727055.1 Actinomycetota bacterium
TGCGAGCGTGCCGGGATGTCGCTAAGCCATAGATCGCCGACGTCGGGCCGCGCATATCCCGCGTATCGCCCAAAGGACCGCACCTTCGCCGAGATCGACGGCAGCGGAAAGCGGCGGGGCCGTGACGGGCGGCCGGGCGGGCGGCGCACCAGCAAGAAGCACCAGGAAGTCCAGATTAAGAAAATTAAGATCAATCTCTTGAAAGCTGAAGATAGATCAGCTAAAACTTCAGATATGACAGATCAGGCGATGGACTGGCAGGACCTTATGAGCCTGACCCGGGGCCAGCCGTTCGTCGTCGAGCGGGTGCGCCTGGCCGGCAGCGGCGTCGCGATCGAGGGCGAGTTCGAGCTTCCGCAACTCGCTCAGCTCACCGTCGAGGATCAGGTCTTCGTCACGGCGTTCGTGCGGTGCCACGGTTCCATCAAGGAGATGGAGCGGATCTTCGGGGTGAGCTACCCGACGATCAAATCACGACTGAACCGGATCACGCAGAGGCTCGACTTCGTCGAGACCGACCCGGCGCCGTCGCCGGCCGACATCATCGACCGGTTGCGCCGCGGCGAGATCACCACACAGCAGGCATTGTCCGAATTGGATGGTCGCACATGATGCCGCAGTTGCTGACCGTACGGGTCAAACGCCCAGGCCGTCGTCCCATCTGGATCTGGATGCCAGTACTCCCCGTAGTGCTCGTGTTCTCACCGGTCCTGGCCCTGGCAGTACTCGCGGCCGCCTCGGCCTGCCACGTGTACCGCGTCAATGTCGTGTGGGCACTCGGCACCGGTTGGCGCATCATCTCCGCGTTGCCCGGCACCCGGTTCGACGTCGAGCAGGGCCGTACGGCCGTGCTCGTCACTATCCGATAGGAGAGGTTCCGATGAACGAACAGCGCAAGGACATCCTCGACATGCTGGCCGAGGGCAAGGTCACCGCGGAGGAGGCGGAGCAGCTCATCGCCGCGCTCGAACGGGACCAGCCGCCGGCGGCCTCGAGTCTCGACGCCCGACCGAAGGGCAAGGCGAAGTACCTGCGGCTGGTGGTGGACACCCTGGAGAACGACGAGCCGGGGCGGATCAACGTGCGGGTGCCGCTGCAACTGCTGCGGGCCGGCGTACAGCTGGCGGCCCTTATCCCGCCGCAGGCACTGGAACGAGCCAACGCCCAACTGAACAAGTCGGGCGTGCCGTTCGACCTGACCCAGCTCAAACCCGAACAGCTCGAAGCGCTCGTGGAGCACCTCGACGAGATGACCCTGGACGTCGACCAGCCCGACGCCAAAGTGCGTGTCTTCTGCGAGTAGGACGCCGTCCAGTCGGACGGACCCCGAGAGGGTGCTGGAACACCCTCCCGAGGCCGCGTCCCTTACAGCGAGCACGGCTGAACTGCCAACCTGAAGGAGAAAGGGAAACCATGACCATCAAGCAATCCGCCTGGACCGGCATGGTGCCGGTCGATGACACCGCACTGTACGTGACCGACACCGGCGGGCCCGGCCGTCCCGTGGTCTGCCTCAACGGCGCGTATGCCGACCAGTCGCACTGGCGGCGCGTCATCGCCGACCTCGGCAGCGACTACCGGCACATCACCTACGACGAGCGCGCCCGCGGCAAGTCCAAGCGCTCGGCAGACTACTCGTTCGAGGCGTGCCTCCGAGATGTGGATGCCGTCCTCAAGGCCAGGAGTGTGGACCGGCCGCTGCTGGTGGGCTGGTCCCTCGGAGGCGTCCTGGCATGGCACTGGGCCGACCGGAATCCGGACCGCGTCCTGGGGGTGGTGTGCGTGGACGCTTTTCCGGTCGGTGTGACCGGTGAGGCCGGCCGGGCGGCGATCCGGAAGATGTTCCGCGGGTGGCGGTTGTTGTTGCCGATCGCTGCCCGGCTGGGCCTGGCTGCGCGGATGAGCGCTGACCAGCACGCCGATGTCAACATCGAGGTCAACGAGATCGGCGCCGCCAGCGTGCCGGTCCTCGACCGCCTGACCTGCCCGGTGCGGTTCGTCCTGGCCACGGGTGACAGCCTCGGGACCAAGGACGGGGAGATGGAACAAGGGCGGACCACGCTCGATCCGATACTCGCCCGTAACCCGAACCTCAAGGTGAGCGCGAAGGTCCCGAGCAACCACACCAAGATCCTGCGCAACGACTCCCCCGCCGTCGCCCAGACCGTCCGCGAGCTCGCCGCCCCCCGCGGCCACACGGTCGGCTGAGCTGTGGCGGACGGGGTCACAATCGGGCCAGGCGGCACGCGCGCCCGCTTGACGGCGTGCGCAGCCGGCAGAGGGAGTGGCTGGGCCGGTGCGGCACCGCACCGACCCAGTCTCCAACCCGGCAGTGTCCGGCCACAGGCCTCCGGCCCGCGCATGGCCCGACCGGTGCCCCGGTCGCCTAGCCGGTGCGACGACGAGATCAACACGGCTTGCGCCTCTTGATCATCAGCACGGTGATCTCCGACGCCTTTCTGGGGCCTGGCATTCGCGGCGTCCTCGCTCGGCAGCACCCAAGGCCACCAGGGGTGACTCACGTCGGTCCCGTCATGCCCCATCCGGTCTCGTAGCTGTTGCTCCGACAGTTGCTCGAGCCATTCGATCACGCTCGATGCCGCGCTCCGCAGGCTCGGGCCCGAGGGCAGCACCTCGGGTTCGAAGGCCCGCCGCACCGTCTGCGCCAGCGCGTCAGCTTTCACTTCCAAGGGCAGATGCTCCTCCTCCGTGAGAACGTGCTCGAGTTGAAGGAAGCCGTCGACCGTCGCCCTCATGGCGTACTCCTGCGCGGCGACGTCCATATCGGAGCGCAGCAGGCCCTGGTTGCGCAGCAGCGCAAGAAACCCCTGCTTGAGGACTGTCTGCTGTGATTGTCGAAGCCCGCCGAATCCGCTCGCTGCCAGTTTGCCGAGCAGCTCCCTGTCACCGGAAAAGAACGCCCTGCCTAACTGCCGCCCCGTGCCGAGCAGTAGTAAGGACCGCATCACGCGGTGAAGCAGCACCTCCTCAGGGTCTGCACGGAGGCGCTGGAGCAGCTCCCGCCAGAATCCGAGCACCTCACGCAGCATGAGAGTTTCGAACAGGGCCTCCTTCGCCGGCCAGTGGAGGTAGATCGTGCCCTTCCCGACTGCGGCCTTCCTGGCGATGTCATCTACGGTAATGCGGTTGTAGCCGTGGCGCAGCAGCAGGTCGGCGGCAGCATCGAGAATGCGCTGCGCCCGTTCGTGCCGCTTCGTCAGTTCGGCCGGCGCCAGCGTAGGCGCCTCCTGGTGGCCCATATCTCGTCCTCTTTCGGCCGTCACCTTCCCCTACCGATCCCGCTGGGCGCGTCAGACGCTAGCCCTCCTCTAGCAGCGTCACGGTGCCGACGTCGCCGTCGACGGTCACGAGCCGTCCGCTTGCTATCCGCTGGGTTCCGTTGCCGGTGCCCATCACGGCGGGGATGCCGTACTCCCGGGCGATGATCGAGCCGTGGGCGGCGACGCCTCCGATGTCGGTCACCAGGCCGCGCGCGTGGGCCAACAGTGGGGTCCACGCAGGCGTGGTCGTCGGGCAGACGAGGATCGTGTCCGGCTGCATTGTCGGGAAGTCGGCCGGCGAAAGAACCACGCTGGCGGCGGCGGTGGCCCGCCCGGGGCTAACGGCGAAACCGCGCATCTTGGGTCCGCTCGCCGCATCACGCCGCTGCGACTCCCTCGCGGCCAGGTCAATCGGGCCGAGCTTCCAGCGGAAGTCGACCGGCACCGCCGCCGGGGGGTGCAGCCGCGTGCGCACCTCACGCAGCTCCCGGCGCTCGCGAGCAACCCGAGCGAGCTCGGGCATGCCCCGACTGGCCGCGCGGTCCGTGCTTGCTGTCACGAGTTCTTCGGTCCGCAAGTAGAACACGTCTGCTGGTGCCAGCAGCGAGCCCGCCGCGGCCAGGCGCCGTCCCAACTCCAGTGCAAGGCGCCTCAGCGTCGGCCACGCGGCGCCCATATAGAAGAGCGATTCCTCTCTGTAGGGGCCGAAGCGTTGCGCCAGCCGGAGCACCCGCCGGAATAGGGCCCGCCGGATGGGGTCCAGAGAGCGCGCCGTCTCGGCCACGAGGCGCTCGCGCTCCCGCGCCAGCTCGGCCTGACGGGCGCGGACGTCACGGCCGGGCGAGCGCACCAGGGAGTTAAGACTCAGCAGTACTGGCAGCGGGTCTTCGCCCAGGGTCGGCACGGCGAAGTCGAGGCTATAGATCTGGTGGCCGTACCGATCGAGGTAACGGCGGAGCGCCTCCAGAACCGAACCTCCCTCGGGGTTGCGCTCCAGCGCTTCGAGCAGCCGCTGGGCCGGCGTGGTCTCGACGAGCGTGCGCAGTCGGTCGGCAGCGCGGATCTCGGCAGCGATACCCTCCAGCTCCGCCTCGGCGTCCAGCGCCTTCGACGCGAAGCCCCGCAGGAAGAGGCCGCTGCTCAGACCGCGGCCGGGCAGGGCAAAGGCCAGAAAGCGGTCCAGCATCACATCGGTGCTCTTCGCGGTGCCCATCGCCAGCGCGACCGCGAACCAATAGAGGGCATCCGTCCGGGCCAGCTCGCGCACGCCGCTCAGAATCTGCTCGTCCGAGGCGTTCTCCGGCCCGACCGCCTTCCACCGCTCGACCGTCGCCAGGTAGCGGGGCATCACGTCGTCACGCCAGTAGGTGATCCCCGCGTTGCGCAGCAGCTTGGTCACCCCCACGACCATGGCCCCGAAAATCATGGGAACGAGGACCGGAACCGACCACCAGCGAAGATTGATGTTCCCGCGCATGTAGGCGTAGCCGTTCACGGTGGCGAACATTGGTCGATCGAAAAGCCGATCCATAAAGCCGCGCGACACGCCCATGGCGGCCTGCATGGCGTTTGCCGACCGGTCGAGGCCAGCCAGGTACAGCTCGTCGAAGAGGGGGGAAAGTGGCTCCGGCATGTTCTCTACGACCTGCCGGCGGATCCACGCCGAACCCGGCGTCGGTGGCTCCCAGCGCACGTCACGCAGCGGCGCCGGCGGGAGGGCAGTTATCGGCCGGGCCTGGAGGAGCTGGCAATGAGTCCCCGTCACGGCCCACTCGATGTCCTGGGGCACGCCTTCGTAGATCTGCTCCACGCGTAAGGCCAGCTCCGAGAGTCCGCGGAGTAGCGGAGCCGAGAGTACTGGCGCGGTGCGTCGCGGCTCTGGCACGTCCTGCACCCTGGTGCCCTGGCCGTCGGCCGGTACGACCATCGACTCCTTCGTGCCGATGGAGACCTCTTTCACGTCAAAGCCAGACCTATCGAGGACGTAGCTGTCCGGCGTAACCACGCCACCGACCACAGCCTCGCCCAGCCCGAAGCTGGCGTTGATTACCAGCTCGGCGCGATCACCGGTTGCGGGATTGGCGGTGAAGAGCACGCCAGCCGCCTGGGACGGAACCATGCGCTGCACCACGACACCCATCGCGACCGCGCGCTGGTCGACGCCGTTGAGCATGCGGTAGCCGATCGCGCGTGCAGTCCAGAGGGAGGCCCAGCAGCGGAGTACCGCCGCCAGCAGTGCCGATTCGCCCCGCACATAGAGGTAGCTCTCGTGCTGGCCAGCGAAAGAGAGCTCAGGGAGGTCTTCGGCGGTCGCGGACGAGCGCACCGCCACCGCTGGCTCTGCCAACGCCGGCTTAAGCCCACCCATACCCGCGTACGCAGCGCGGATTGCGCCGGATATCGCCGTCGGCATAGCGCCACTTTCGAAGAAGGGCTGGACGGCGGCTGAGGCTCGCTCGAGAGAGGAGGGATCGTCGGGGTTCGCGTCGGCCGTGGCGTCGGCGATCGTCGTCTCTAAGGAATTGGCGTCGACGAAGCGGCGATAGGCCGCGGTCGTCACATGAAATCCTGGCGGCACCGGTAGTCCTGCCGCCGCCATCTTCGCCAGAGAGGCTCCCTTACCCCCGACCAATTCCAGTGTCGCCTTGGCGGAGGCCAGCGGCAGTTGGAATTCGGTAGAACTGGCTGCTTTCATTGCCCGTACCCCCCTCTTAAGATCTACGCCACGGTATGTCCGGCAGGTGTGCACGTTGTGCGACGGCCACGGAGTCGTGGCTCAGCGCCTGCCGCTGGCCGCCATAGCGACCGGCGTCGGGCGACCACACAGGCCTTGTGCCTGGCCCATCGCAGGGAATGCGGTGCCCGGCAGGGTCGGCTGTCGCGCCGGGCGTGCTGCGGGACTCAGCTCATCGGAGGCGACCTCCAGGTCAACGCATTAGGTTATGAGGATGTCAACGTGCCGATGGCACCGCTCGGGTCGCGCTTGAATGCCTCGGCGTAAGCGGTCATCGGGCGGCCAGTCGCTCAGCGTCAAACCGATCGGTCGGTATTCGGTCATTGACGGTAGCGGCGGGCACCCCGCCGGAAATGGGCGGGCCCACGCCGATGGCAATCCCAGAAGCTGGCGGTTTTCCTCTTCTTGTAGTTGATCTTGGTCGTTGCTGATTTGAGGACGCGTGTCGGGCGAGCCGGTCTGCGGCGTTTCCACTTCGGTCCTCGTTTGATGGCGGTCGGCCTGTCGGCGAGGTCGGGGCGCGGCCCGCAGCGCGGCGAGGACGAGCGCCGAGCAAAGTGTGCCTTGATACATATCAGAGTGAGTTTCGGGAACGGATCCTGCCGAAACATCCCGCCGCCGTTCTGCGTCGGAGGCCCGGTCAGCGGCTCGGGCCGAACGCCGGTGGCGGCGCCAACCGCGGCAGGGGTGGCTGCTGGTCGAATGGCCTCGTCGTGGCGCGCCTGGTCGCCGGGATCGCCTCAGGGGTTGCGGGTTCCTCGTTCGGCGTTTCGGTAGCTGGTCGAGGATGCGCCACCAGAGGGCTGCGGCGGGGTGATCGTCGGGCAGGGGTCCTACGGCGGCCGCGGACCGGACAAGGTGGGTGGCGTCGAAGCCGGCCCGGGTGAGGTTGCTCAACCTTTCGGTCAGCTCCGGCAGGAATGGGTCCGCGGTCGTACCGGGAACTTCTGCGGCGAGTAGTTGCCGCCATCGCCATTCTGCACAGGTGGGGGCTGCGGTGAGCCGCTTGTCGAGTTGCTGTTGGAGGATTCGGGCGGTGTAGCCGAGTTGGGGTGGCCCGGTGGGTCGCAGGTCGCTGAAGTCGATCTGGGTGGCGGCGCGCCATACCTGCAGGGTCGGCGATCAGCTCGGCCGGCATTTGCCGGCTCGTCTGATAGCCCGGGCAGCAACCGGCTGGCAGAGGTCTCCACTGCCTGTACCGCACTGCTGGCGATGACGTATTCGGCGGCCATGTGCAGGGCGTCGAGGTAGCGCGCGACGGATTCGCCGAGCCGGACGGCGGGGTCTTGTTGGTCTCGCAGCAGGGTGCTGGCCGATCGTGGACTGCCGTCTCCGGCCAGGATTTGTTCGAGAAGCTCTGTCGCGGTGGACGGCAGAATCGTGTCGGGCCGGATGAGGGTGTGCGGATCCCCGCCGCCGACCACCGAAACGTAGACATGGTTGGCGGTGCGACCGCGAGTCAACATGGTGTACAGCTGCTGCCGGGACTGCTCACCGGCCACGACGCCATGCACCGTGTCGGCCGTCACGCCTTGCGCGATATGCACGGTCGAGGCGTAACCCAACTCGGTAGCGGTGGAGACATAGCCGGCGGGGAGCGTCGCGGTTCGGCCGTTCCGTACGTGCCGCACCCTCACACCACCACCACCGGTCAGGTTGAGGACGACCCACCGGTCACCGTTTTTCACCCAATCGGTTGCAGTGATACGCAGTCTCCGGTCATTCGCCCGGGTGATGATCAGGTCGCCGACGCTCGCCCGGCTGCCGTCGCCCAACCCGACCTCCCGGCCCGGAGATGCACTGGCAAGGCGGTGGTTCCAGGCGCGTTGGTTGAGCCGGCTGACCAGCTCCCGGGTCAGAGCCAGCATGATCGCATCGAGGCCTTTGCTGCGGTCGTTCTGCCAGGCGTTGAAGACGGCGTCGAGGGTGGTGGTGGGGCCGCCGATGTGGACGCGTCCCCGGTCCAGGTAGAAGCCGAGTGCTTCGGGTCTGTTCCGCCGTCAGCGCATCCCTGGCGTTCAAGCCACCAATCCCGGCCATGCCACAGCCGATCCAGGCTCCCGGAGTCTCTCCACGATCGGTGTAGTAGGAGGCCAACCCGACATGACCCTTCTCGGTGGCATCCAACGCCGCCACCTGCCGAGTCAAATAGTCATACCCCGACCCAGCGGTGAGCTTGTGAATGCTCATCGTCACAACCACTAAAGGCAAACCGGGTCAACCCAGCGGTCAGCCAAGCCGGAGTACGGACCGGTGATGCAGAAGGTGCGTGGCACATCGGATTTGAAATCGGCTAGGGGTACGTGAAGCAAGTCGAGATCGTCGGGGTGACCGCTCGAGTCATCGGCAGCTGCTTACGGCTGATTGAGAGGCCGGTGTCGACAGGGGAGATCTGATGAACCAGCAGTCGGTGAGGCAAGCGGCGCTCAGCTTTGGATGCCCAAGCGGTACTGCGCTAAGAACGCGCCGATCAGGAGGAAGCCGAGATCGCTATCGAGCAGGGAGAACCCGGTACGAAGGCGTCACTTGGCCACGCGCCGCCAAATACGCGGCCAATCGGCTGATCCCGCTGCCCGAGCTGGCCCGGCGTGGACGCCGATGAAGTCCTCGCCGCGACCAACCAGGCTGTCGACGCGGCCGCTCAAGAACTCGACCCCAGCGATAGGACCGGATCAATCAGGCTCGATCAAGCTGCCTCCCGCGGACCGTCAGCCGATGCACATCGCATCACTCGCCTCAAGACCGGCGACAAGAGGGCCACTCAGGTGAGCTGCGCGTCAACACCAGTCTGTCCGGAGCCACGCCCGCGCTCCCGTTCTGCGAGTCTTCCAAGCTGTACGCAACTCCGAAGAACTGGTGGATGCCAGCGTTTGACGCGCGGGAATCCCGCACCGAAGCTGGAATGGTGACTACCGAAGCGGCCGAAGTGACCGCCTCTGAAACACGACCACCTGGCTTCCGCATCCGCTGGGGCTGGTTCCTCGGATGCATCGCATCGGGCCTCGTGGCCATCGTCGTCGGGTGGTTCGTCGCTGCGCCGGCCGGTCGCACGAACTACCTACCCGGGGTACTCGCCAACGTCGGGACCACCCTGCTGCTCCTCGGCATCGTCGTCCTGCTCGAGCGGCGGATCGTCGACAACGCGGTGAGGAAGTTCCGGAACGCTGCCGAAGAGGCTCGAGCGAGGATGCGGGACGATTTCCGCATCGAGGTCCAGGACTTCACGGATCGCGTGAACGCCGAGTGGGCCGCCGCATCGCCAGAGGACGTCGACGCGATGAAGGAGCGGACCAAACGCCTCTCCCAGGAGCTCGCTGACAACTATGTCGCCGAGACGCTCGAGGCCTACGACGTGGACGAGACGCCCGAGCGGTGAGGGGGGCGCGGGCTAGGTCAGGTGCTCGCGGAGCCACTCGGCCACGATTACGCCACCGCTCGTACTCATCCACTATGCACCTCGTAGGCTTGATCAAGTTCGTGCAGCGTTGCGTACTTGGTATAAACGAACCTCAGGAGAACCGCCCTGGCGGGTCGAGCGTGACCTGGTGGGCGGTGACCAGCCATGATCAGGCTACGTTGGCGCGACTGGCATAGTTGATCTTGACAGCACGTGCAGCTTGATCTTGGTCGTTGTTGATCTTGACTACCTGATCTTGGACCGCATTGGTCTTGATGTCGAGGTCGCCCCGGCTTTCTTCGGTGCTAGCCAGCGTCCGACCGGCACCGCGGATTGATCATGTTTTGGAGAAATGGCGCAGGGTGCTGTCGGCCACGCGTTCCACGGTCGCCGGGTGATCTTGGTAGAGTTGATCTTGCTCGGCAGTCTGCTCGACGACATGGAGCATGCCCTCGCTGAGGAGCTCGGCATCGAGCCGGCGCCGCAGACTGAGTTCGCGAATTGGGTCGAGTGCGGACCGCCCACCTTGATGTTCTCAGGCGTGCGGCGACCAGTGACCGCCTGCACCTTCCGCCAGCGCTTACAGACCGCAAAGAGTCTTTGTATCCACAGGTGATGCGCTCTCCGGCCTCATGGTCCTCACTTGCGGCTTCATTAGACGACCTTTGTAGCAAAGGAAAGCGGAGTGGGCACAGAGCAGCTGGACGCCGAAGTCGTTGAGACGGTGGCTGGCGTTGTACAGCTACTTCGACGCGCTGCTGAGCTGGGCGCAGACGGAAGGTGCCCCCCGGTCATCGGCCAGCTACTTGCTTTGGGGATCGACACGGCAGTAGGCGAGGCATCGAGCCTGTCTACCTCGCCGGGCTCGGCTGGTCGGGCCTACGCCAGTAGGGCAGAACCCAGCAGAGCTTCTCGCATCGGCTGGGCACTTACTGCATCAAATCTGTGTCACTGATGCACCATTCCGGCTGTTGAGCCTGATGGCGCTAGTCGGTGAGCTGATCTGGGAGGCGAATACCAGTGCCGGCCAATGACCGACCCACGGTAAGCGAGCTGCCGGCCGATGGTGATGCAGGCTTGCACTGGTCAGATGTCGATCTCGAGGCCGGAATTCTCAAGATCACAACGAACCGAGTTCGACCGCATTACGAACACGGTTGCTCGACCCCGTGCGGGATGACTCCGGGCCACTGCACTCGCCGTGTACAAACCAATGAGGACGACGGCCCCACCAAGTCCCATGCCGGCAAGCGAAAGATCGGACTGCCGCCCCAGCTCGTCCAGCTCCTAGAAGATCACCACCGCGAACAAGATCAAGAGCGGGCCAAGGCCGGTCAGCTCTGGGTGGAGACGGGCCGAGTCTTCACAGACCGGTTCAGCCGCGCCGTTCAGCCGAACTAGGACTATCACGCCTGGAAGTCGCTGTTGAAGCGGGCCGGCGTGCGAGAAACACGCCTCCACGACGCCCGGCGCTGCAACTGTGATGCACTTGGCCCCGGAGGTACCGGAACGCACAGTTATGGGTGTGATGGGCTGGTCGTCGACGTCGATGGCCGCGCGCTAGCAGCACGTAACCGATCCGATCCGGCACGAGGTTGCGAGCCGAGTCGGCGGGCCCCTCTGTTCCCGGCCGGAAAACGACTGAGACTAAAACTGAGACCATATCCACAAAACCGCCGCCTGGATTGTGAGGTCCGGCGGCGGTTTCCTTTGCTGACTAGTGGCGGAGGATGCGGGATTCGAACCCGCGAGGGCTTGCACCCAACCCGCTTTCCAAGCGAGCGCCATAGGCCTCTAGGCGAATCCTCCGCGCGGAAGGTTACCGGCAATCCCAAACACGGGCGAACTCCGCCACCGCTCGCTCGGAGCATCGGCCGAGGCTCGTCGAGGGCGCACTGATCGCCGATCAGCCGGCGGAGATGTGGGCGGTTACTGCGCGCTCGGCGGGTGACAGCTATCCACAGATTGCCTCCGCGGCCGCGGACAGCGCGCCCAGAGGCCGCAAAGTGTCCTCATGCGCCCGACCGAAATACCGCAGGTACTCAATGGCCAGCCCTTTCTCACAGCAGACGGGCGCTTGGGTTGTCTTCGAAGACGCTTCAGGGCGCCCGTTTCCGCCGCATCGCGAAGGGTGTCTTCGTCGTCGCGACGGCGGCTGATTCGTATCGCATCCGCGTCAGAGGAGTCATGCTGACGTTGCCCCCTGTGACTATCGCTACGGGGGTGACCGGCCTACGGCTGTTCGGTGTGGACGTCGGACCCCAGCTCCCGATGAGTTTCGCGACGACCCACCCGCGACAGGTCCGCCGCCGTGATGTGAAGGTCATGCGAGTCAGGGAGCTGCCGGCACACCGCGCCGAGCTCGCAGCTGCAGAGCACTGCTGGCTGACTGCGGCTTCCACATTGAATCTGCTCGAGCTCGTCACTGCTGGGGACTGGCTGTTGCGTTTGCGGCGTACGACGCTTGCCCGCCTGCTTTTTGCGATCGATGGCTATTCGGGTCGTGGCGCCGTCGCAGCGCATACGGCGTTGCAGCTGGTACGCGAACGTGTGGATTCGCCATGAAACATGGCTCAGATTCTGCCTGGTGCTGGCGGGACTGCACGTCCCTGAGTGCAATCTGGTCATCGGCGATGACGATGGCCCCATCGGACGCGTCGACCTGGTCTATCTCGCCTACCAGCTGATCCTCGAATACGAGGGCGACCAGCACCGAACCGATCGTGCACAGTGGAACGCCGACATCGATCGCCACGAGGACTTCGCGCGCGACCACTGGACACTGATCCGCGTCACCTCGGAGCGAGCAAGATGGCCCGACAACTGGTCCGCGGGGTCTACGAGGCATTGCGGGTGAACGGATACGACGGCCCGGCACCCCACTTCAGTGAACCTTGGGTGAGACTCTTCGAGTGAATGCGCGCCAACCACCCATCAGCCTTCGCTCGGTGTGGGCGATTTGATGCGCACTCGCGGAGCTACGGTCGTGTGACGAGCGGCTCAATCTTGGCGAGCGCGGTGTGTCGTGCCGCCATTGCGCAGAGAAGCTGACCTAATCTCTGGCGAAGACCAAACCGTCCCGAATCCATCACGGAGATTGATCATGTCCTTGCACATCAAGTCCAACGGCACCAGCACTCGCATCCAGTTCGTACTGCCGGATGACATCCACGACGGACCTGTCTCGGCGGTCGGGACCTTCAATGACTGGGTGCCCGGCGTTCACAAGCTGGTACGCCGCAGCAACGGCACCCGCAGCGTGAGCGTCGCAGTGCCGGCCGGTCAAGCGATCAAATTCCGCTACCTCGGCGCGGGCGGTGTCTGGTTTGACGACGAGGATGCCGACGCGGTCACGCCTGAGGGCTCCTTGATCAACGCCTGAGCTCCTCGCCTACGCCAGCCCAGGCGAAGATCAGTTGGCATCGGCGACCGCCAGCTCCGGCTGCCCGGCGTAGCGCTCGCTCAGCTGCCGATAGGGTCGGCTGCCGAGCGCGATGATCGTGATGGCGAGGCCGATGGCTCCAGTCAGCACGAAGACCAGCGCGATCCCGCGGTCGGGACCGGTGCCGAACCAGCTGCCGATCAGGTCAGCGCCCGCACCCGTCGTCATGAACGGGATGAAGATCAGCTGCGTGATCGGCCCGATCAGGAACGCCGTTAGCGGCGACGCGGCCATCTCAACGCTCTGGGCAAAGCCGAAAACCCTGCCTTGCCGTCGGTACGGCACGACCTTCTGAAGGATGGTCTGCTCTGAGGCTTCGGCGTACGGAATCAGGAGCATGTAGACAGCCATACCTGCCGCCAGCAAGATCACCGAAGAACGCAGCGGGAAGATGCAGGTCACACTCCAAAATCCGAGGTTGACCAAAAGCAGCAGCCGAACTGGATTCCTGCTCAGGCCGGTCCTGGCGACAGCGAGCCCACCCAGGATGAAGAAACCGCTTAGAGCGCCCCAGAGCAAACCCCAGGTCTGCACCGACACCATGTAAAGCCCATACGCGTCCATGAGTGCCATGAAGGCACCGCCGAGGAAATTGTTGAAGCAGGTAAAGCCGATCAGCGCCAGCAGTCCGGGCACCCCGCGCACGACCCGCAGTGTGCCGCGCAGGTCCACCTTGTTTCGGTGAGACTGCAGGTCCGTCGGCTCGGAGTCTTGTGCCGCCTCGCCGTCGGGACGGTCCTGGACGTGAATGAACGCCAGATGCGCGACGCTGATTGCGAGCACGGCGATAGCTAGCAGCAACACATAGAACATGCCACCCGCAGCGACCAGCAGACCGCTGATCACCGAAGTGACCAGGAACGATACCCCCAGCGTGGTGCCTACCAGGCCGTTGGCCCGGTCCCTGCGGTCCTCCGGGATCAGCACTGTGACTAACGTCATCAAGGCGACCGAGCGGACATTGCCGCTGATCACGCCGAGCATCGCCAGCACGATGAAGACCCACAACATCACGCTGGCCGGGTCGGCGAAGGTCTGCTTCGGTGTCACCTGGTAGAGCGTGAAGGCAATGACATAAAACGCCAGCGAGACCAGCGTCGAGATCTGCATCACGATCTTCTTGCGATGGTGATCAACCAGACTGCCGAACCAGATCCCGCTCAGGGCCGTCGCCACCAGGAAGATACCCGCCACCATGCCCGTTGCCAGCACGGACTTGGTTTCCAGGAATACCCAGAAGGTGACAGCAAACCACACCGTGAAGTTAATGACGGACACGAGCAACGTGCTGACCAGCAAGTGCACGAAAGCGCGATCGTTGCTCCTGCTCAGATCGAGCGCACGTGTCTTGGTGGTGGACATGAGATGAAAACTCCCGTCAGCCGATCCTACGGTGTTGACCTGCTGAGACTTGCGAACTCATCGGCTCCGATCGATCCCGTACACTCGTTCCCTGGTCCCTCGTGTGGCGATAACTCACCCAACTCCCCCAGGGCTTGACGGCAGCAAGGGTAAGTGAGCTCTTTCGGGTACGCGGGGGACCGCTCTCTCACAAACCTCATAGCGACGTATCTCCGCACAAGGCCGCGAATATTCCCGAAATCCGCCCCCATGTGCCCTCTCTTTTTGGCCCTGTGCGGAGAAACGGTGTGATGGCAGCGAGCATGCAAGCGGTCAGCTGTCATCCGCCAGGGGCGCGTACGCCCAGCCGGTCCATCAGTCCCATGGCGTCGTACGGCGCTCGCACCTTTGCGTCGTTGTCGCAGTAGACGTAGACGTCGCAGCCACGCTCGACCCACGATTTGATCTTGCCCGCCCACTCGTCGAGCTCGTGGTCGCTGTAGCCGCTCGTGTAGAGCTGCTCATGACCGTGCAGTCGCACATACATCAGGTCCGTTGTGATTTCGGTGATGATCGGCCACTGACCCGGGTTGTCGGCAACCACCAGCGCGATCTTGTGCTTCTCGAGCAACCTGTAGAACCCGTGGTTGCGGAAGCTCTCGTGCCGCACCTCAACGGCATGGCGCAGCCGCTGCCTCGGATTAGCAGCCTTGATCAACGCATGATCATCAGGCACCCGTCGATCATGACCGGCCGCGATCCTGGCGGCCGATCCAGTCGTACGCGGTAGTCGTCCAAAGAACGCGTCCATCCGATCCGCATCGAACCCGAGATTGGGTGGAAGCTGCCACAGCATCGGACCCAGTTTCTGATCAAGAGCAAGCACACCGGAGGCGAAGAAGTTCGCCAGCGGCGTCTCGATGCCGCGCAGTTTCTTCATGTGTGTAATGAAGCGCCCGCCCTTGATGGCAAAGACGAAGTCCTCTGGAACAGAGGCCGCCCACGTCTCAAAGCTGGAGCGACGCTGCAAGGAATAGAAACTGCCGTTGATCTCAACGGAGTTCATGCGCTCGGCTACATACCGCAGCTCCTGGCGATGCGGCAAGCCGGGCGGATAGAAGTTGCCTCGCCAGGGCGGGTACGTCCAGCCAGAAATACCGATCCGAATCGTCACAGCCGTATGTCGTACCGGGCCAAGATCGGCTGCAGCGCCGCCGCGCCGCCGTCATGCGGAAACAGCTCGCTATGGATCCCGATCTCGCGGGCGCCGGCAATGTTGTCCTCAAGATCATCGATGAACAGCACCCGATTCGGCGCGACGCCGATCCGATCAATGATCGTTTGAAAGTAGCTGACGTCGGGCTTCGCAAACCCGAGCTCGAACGAGTAGAACTGCTCATCGAAGATCGTCTCGAAGCCGAGCGACCTTCGCATGTACGCCCCACGCAGGTTCTGCTGGTTGGTCGCCAGCCCGCAGTAAAGTCCAAGATCACGAACAGCGCGCACCGCGTCGAGCATCGGCTGCCTGATCTCAATCCAGAACTGCTGATCGATCACTTCCTCGACCGGGGCAGTGATCTCGAATTGCCGCAGCACATCTCGCATCGCCGCGCCGAAGTCATTGCCGGTGAGGCACGACGTGTCCGCGGCCGACACGGCGAGCAGGAATTCTTCGGCCCTCGACCCGCCCCAGGCAGTGAGCTCCGCCACCCGGCCATTGCGTGGGCCTTGGATCACGCCGTCGGCATCGAAGAGCACCCAGTCGAGTTCCACGGCAGCGCAGCTTAATGTCCCACTGATTCCACTCAGTCGCGCGGTGGGTCCCACGGCCCGACACCGCCGAGGCGCTCGACTGTGATCCTGGTGACATATCCGGGCGGGGGATCGGGCACTGGCTGGAATACAACGTCGGGACCGAGGTAGGTGTAAGCGAGGCGCTGCAGGACCTCAGTGGCACCACCCTCTGTTACGCGCGCAGTGCCGTACACAACGAGGTACTCGAGCAACCCCCACTCGTTCGTTGTGGTCGACGGGATCGAGAGCGCAATGCGGGGGTTGCGGCGGAGGTTCCTCAACTTTCGTTGGTCAGGGAGGGTGGCGAAGACGATCTCGTCGCCATCGAGACCGACCCACGCGGCCGTGACCTGTGGCCCTCCATCTTTCTCGAGCGTTACCACATGCGCGACAGCATCGCTCTCGAGAAGCGCACGCGCCGCTGCGGGAAGAGGGATTCCAGCCACGAAATGATGTTATCGATCACAGGCTTGACACCGACGCCACCAGGTATCAATTGACTTGATCGAACTCTGTCACGGGCGTCAAGCGAGGCGAGTTCGCGGATGTGGACCCTGCACTGGCCCGCCGCGCCGTATTCGATGCGAGGGCGCGCTTCCACAACCCGGTCCACGCGGCCGAGTGGTCCGACCCCGGCATCGATGCGGCGTTCGAGGGCGTATGGTCGCTCGTCGTCGCCGCGCTTCGTACCAAGGAGGTAAACAGTTGACATCAGAGCGGATGCCCGAACCGAAACTGCATGTCGTCCTGGGGGCGGGTCCGCTCGGTCTTGCCGTGACCCGTTATCTCGTGGCACGAGGTGAGAGGGTGCGTGCTGCGGTCCGAGGCAAGCGAGCCGATCTCCCGGAAGGCGTTGAGGTGGTCGGTGCGGACCTCGCCCTCACGGCCGACGCCAAGCAGGCATGCGAAGGGGCGGCGGTCGTCTATCACTGTGCCAATCCGCCGTACGCGAGGTGGCCCGATCTGCATCCGCCGCTCATGGACGCGGCCATCGAAGGGGCGGCCTCGGCTGGGGCAAGGCTCGTGTTCGGTGACAATCTCTACGCCTACGGTCCGGTGGACGGACCGCTCACGGAAGATCTGCCCTACCGGCCGAGAGGTCCGAACGGCCGCGCCCGCGCCCAAGTCGCCGAAACCTTGATGCGGGCTCACGGATCGGGCCGGATCCAGGCGACGATCGGGCGGGGATCTGACTTCTTCGGCCCCTACGCACACGTGTCAACAGTCGGTGACCGGGTTTTCGCCACGGCGACCCAAGGGAAGGCGGCTCAGGTCCTGGGTAATCCCGACGTTCCCCACACCGTGACCTATCTCGAGAACTTCGGCCGAGCGCTGGTCACACTCGGGGAGCATGACGAGGCCTTGGGGGAGGTGTGGCACGTCCCGAACGCCGAAACGGTAACCATGCGCATGTTCGTTGAAATCGTCTTCGAGGCGGCAGGCCACGCTTCCCGCCTTCGTGCGGCGCCGCGCTGGGGGATTGCGCTGGCCGCACTGTTCAATCCGACGATGCGTGCGGTCAAGGAGCAGCTCTATCAGTCCGAGCGGCCCTGGGTAGTCGACAGCAGCAAGTTCGAGCGGGCCTTCGGTTGGACTGCCACGCCGCTTCCAGACGCGGTCGCTGCGACAGTCGCTTGGTTTCGCGACCACACTGCGGACTGAGGTAGTCATATGATCACCGGATTCGCAGCACGGGATCCGGGTTGTCACCATCCGGGCATAGTGTGCATGCGTGGAGGAAGCGGGGCTTGACGACCTGCGGCTTACGGAGCCAGGGCCGGACCGGATCGAGCACACGCAAGATGAGGCACTGTTCGACGATCCCGCGAGCACCGCGTCGGCAAATGCTCCGCTCGCCCTCTACCGGCGGTACCGGCCCGATACCTTCGCCGAGGTCATCGGCCAGGACCACGTCACCGAGCCGCTGCAGCGCGCCCTTACCAATAACAGGGTCAACCACGCTTACCTGTTCTCCGGACCAAGAGGATGCGGCAAGACGACGTCGGCTCGGATCCTTGCCCGAGCCCTCAACTGCGAGAAGGGTCC
The DNA here is from genome assembly GCA_046727055.1 of Actinomycetota bacterium. Classification (GTDB taxonomy): domain Bacteria; phylum Actinomycetota; class Actinomycetes; order Propionibacteriales; family Propionibacteriaceae; genus Microlunatus. Next base: position 18,036 of record JBKPBV010000222.1, read on the forward strand.
GCGCGCTGTGCCCTGCGGTGAGTGCCGCTCATGCCGCGAGCTGGCGCGCAACGGCCCAGGCAGCATCGATGTCATCGAGATCGACGCGGCCAGCCACGGCGGCGTAGACGACGCTCGTGATCTTCGGGAGCGGGCATTCTTCGCCCCGGTCAGCAGCCGCTTCAAGATCTACATCGTCGACGAGGCGCATATGGTGACCACGGCAGGCTTCAATGCTCTGCTCAAGCTGGTCGAGGAGCCGCCACCGCATGTGAAGTTCGTCTTCGCCACCACCGAACCGGACAAGGTCATCCCGACAATCCGCTCGCGTACCCATCACTACCCGTTTCGCCTGGTACCGCCCCGGCTGCTGACCGAATACCTGGGCAAACTCTGTGAGGCTGAGGGCATTCCGGTTGAGCCTGCCGTACTGCCACTGGTGGTACGCGCCGGCGGCGGTTCGGTGCGCGACTCGCTCTCGGTGCTGGACCAGCTACTCGGCGCCGCGGACGAAGCCGGTGTGTCCTACAGGCAGGCGGCCGCCCTGCTCGGCTACACGCCCGACTCGTTGCTCGATGAGTTCGTGGATGCCTTCGCGGCCGGTGACGCCGGTGGTGTGTTCGCCTGCGTCGACAAGGTGATCGAGGTCGGACAAGACCCACGGCGCTTCGCCGAGGATCTCTTACGCCGGCTCCGCGACCTCGTCATCGTCGCAGCGGTACCGGATGCGTTGAGCTCCGGTCTTGTCGATGTGGCTCCTGACCAGGCAGAACGTCTTAAGTCACAAGCTGCGTTGCTGGGCGCCGGCGAGCTGACGCGGGCTGCTGAGGTTATTGCAACCGGGCTCACCGACATGCGAGGCACTACCGCGCCACGGCTGCATCTGGAGCTGATGTGTGCGCGGGTACTGCTGCCCGGTGCAGACGTGGACGACCGCGGCATCCACGCTCGTCTTGACCGCCTCGAGCGGCGTCTCGGGGTGACGGGCTCAGCGAAACCTGCTCCTGTCAAGCCTCAAAGCCCGCCGACTCCGAGCCCCCCGACCGCGAGCGTGACGCCGCCGCCTTCGGTACTAGAGATCACGCCGTCACTGCCCCCGCGTACACCTCTGGCACACCCAAAGAGCCCCGCCGCCTCAAAGGAAGAAGCCCAGGGTGGCGGCCTCACGGTCACCGACGTACGCCGGCTCTGGCCCGAGGTACTCGAAGAGGTCAAGGGCAAGCGCCGCTTCACCTGGATCCTGCTCAGCCAGAACG